>DATCYH010000174.1:0-6420 GCA_036570405.1 Nocardioides sp. | reverse complement strand
ACTGGGCCTGGAGAACATCGCCGCTCGACTGCGCGAGCGCGAGGTCGAGGTGAGCATCGCCACGCTGAGCTATTGGCAGAGCGGCAACCGGGTGCCCACCGCAAGAGCTCGCAGATCGTCGTCGCCCACCTCGAGATCGTGCTCGGCATGCCACCACGCAGCCTGCGGGTGCTTGTTCCCGCACCCCGACCTCGTGGGCAGCTACACGATGCGGTTCAGCGAGCCCTGACCCAGCACCGCTGAATTGAAACCGTCGGTACGCCGGCCCGCACCCGCGGGTCGGCGTACTGCCGCGTGAGCGCCTCTCAGCGATCGGCCTCGCCGGTGACCACGAAGACCACCCGGCGGGCGACCGAGACGGCGTGGTCGGCGATCCGCTCGTAGTAGCGACCGAGCAGCGCCAGATCCACTGCGGCCTCGATGCTGTGGGCCCACTCCTCGGCGAACAGTTGGCGGAAGGTCTCGCGGCGCAGCGCATCCATCTCGTCGTCGTCACCGACCAGATCGCGGGCGGCCTCGACATCGCGGGTGGCGATCACCTCGGCGACCTTCCCGCTCATCGCCTCGGCGATCTCGGCCATCTTCCTGATCGTCGGCTCGGACTGTTCCGGCACCGCGCGCTGGGGCACCCGCAGGCGGGCGATCTTGGCGATGTGCACCGAGAGGTCACCCATCCGCTCCAACTCGGCGACCATCCGCAGCGCGGCGACAACCGTGCGCAGGTCGCCGGCGACCGGCTGTTGGAGGCTGAGCAGCTCGAAGGCCTTCTCCTCGACGGCCTCGCGGGCGTCGTCGATCTGCACGTCGGCACTGATCACGGACTCCGCGGTTTCGACATCGCCGGTCAGCAGGGACTCGGTGGCCCCGAACACGGCAGTTTGGACCTTGCCGGCAATGGCGGCGAGGTCGGTGAACACGGACTCCAACTCATCAACAAAAGCTTCACGCATGAACAGGAGGCTAGTTCGCGCTCAAGTCCCCGATCTGCGAGTGGAGTGAACGCGACGTGAACAGTCGGTGCTCACATGTCCGTGGAAGAACGGCGAGGCAAAGTCTGCGTACGATCAGCCCGTGACGACATCGCAGACGATCCTGTTTGCGCTTCTCGCGGGCCTGCTGGTCGCCGGCGTCCTGTTGGCCTTCCTGCTGAGTGAGCGAGAGCAGAAGCGGGTGCCGGAGACCGAGGAGCCCGCGGTGCCCACCGGTGTCGCCACCGTCCTGTCGGTCCTGCGTTCCAGCGGTGTGGTCGTCGGCGACGACGACATGGTGCTCAAGGCTTCGGCTCCGGCCTACGCCCTGGGTCTGGTCCAGGGCAACACCCTGGTCGATGCCGAGCTCATCGAAATGGTGCACGGTGTGCGCCGCGACGGGCAGATCCGGGAAGTCGAGCTCGAGATCCAGCGACTCCTGGGGACCCCGGCCAGGCACGTCTCCGTCCGCGTCGCACCCCTTGGCGCGAGGCTGACCCTGATCCTGGTCGAGGACCGCACCCGGGAGAAGCGGGTGGAGGCGGTCCGCCGCGACTTCGTCGCCAACGTCAGCCACGAGCTCAAGACCCCGATCGGCGCGATCCGTCTCCTCTCCGAGGCGGTCCAGGCTGCATCCGACGACCCTGAGGCAGTGGAACGGTTCGCCGGGCGGATGCTGATCGAGAGCGAACGTCTCACCGTCCTGGTGCAACAGATCATCGAGCTCTCCAGGCTCCAGACCGACGACCCCCTCGACGAGCCGGTCACGGTGCCGATCGATCCGCTGGTCGCCGCCGCCCTGGACACCGTGCAGATCGACGCCCAGGCGCGCCGCATCGAGGTCACGGCCTCCGGTGACGCGGATCTGAGTGCCCACGGCAGCTCCAAACAGCTCTTGATTGCGATCACCAATCTGGTCGCCAACGCGGTGAGCTATTCGCCCGACGACTCCCGCGTCGCGGTCACCACCCGAGCGGTTGAGGACACCATCGAGATCGCGGTGACCGACCAGGGCATCGGCATCCCTCCCGAGGAGATCGACCGGATCTTCGAGAGGTTCTATCGGGTTGATCCAGCCCGGCACCGCTCCACCGGTGGCACCGGCCTCGGCCTGTCCATCGTCAAGCACGTCGCGGCCACCCACGGTGGAGACATCCGCGTATGGTCCGTCGAAGGTCAGGGTTCGACATTCACCCTGGTCCTTCCCAGGAAGAAGGAGACACATCCGTGACCCGGGTACTCGTCGTTGAAGACGAAGAGAGTTACAGCGACGCCTTGGCGTACATGCTGCGCAAGGAAGGCTTCGAGGTCGCCATTGCCAACAACGGCAATGACGCCCTCACCGAGTTCGACCGGTCCGGGGCGGACATCGTGCTGCTCGACCTGATGCTTCCCGGCATCCCGGGGACCGAGGTGTGCCGCCAGATCCGGCAGACCTCGAGCGTCCCGGTGATCATGGTCAGCGCCAAGGACGACGAGGTCGACAAGGTGGTCGGGCTCGAGCTGGGCGCCGACGACTACGTCACCAAGCCCTATTCCCCCCGCGAGCTGGTGGCTCGCATTCGCGCGGTGTTGCGCCGAGGGACCGAGCCCGATCTGGCCCCGGCCACGCTCGAGGCCGGTCCGGTCCGGATGGACGTCGAGCGGCACGTGGTGACCGTCGACGGCCACGAGCAGCGACTGCCGCTCAAGGAGTTCGAGCTGCTCGAGATGTTCCTGCGCAACCCCGGGCGGGTGCTCACCCGCGGCCAGCTCATCGATCGGGTCTGGGGATCGGACTACGTCGGCGACACCAAGACCCTCGACGTCCACGTGAAGCGTCTGCGCGCCAAGCTGGAGCCGGACCCGGGCGAGCCGAAGTTCCTGGTCACCGTCCGCGGGCTGGGTTACAAGCTCGACCTGTGACGGGTCTGCGTCCCTGACTGTCGTTGCCTGCTCGCACCGCAACAACTGACGGTTCGCGGCGCAACAACTGCAGGTTCGGCGCGCAACAACTGCAGGTTCGCGGATGGCGGGAAACCGCGCTTGGCTGTCCGAAAACCGCTGGGCACGGCGTACGTCGTTCCCTAGGGTCGGTGGGTGACGACAACGACGGCGGCACCCACCGTCCTGACCCGCACCTGGCTCCCTGTCGCGGCAGGAGCCTTCACGCTGGTCTGCTGGGCCTCGGCCTTCGTGGCGATCCGCCACCTCGGGCACGAGGTGACCCCCGGCGCCCTGACCATCGCCCGGTTGGGGATCGCCTCGATCGTGCTCGGCCTGATCGTGGCCCGCCGGCCGCGGATCTGGCCGAACCGGCGCGAGTGGCCGCTGCTCGTGCTGTGCGGCGTGATGTGGTTCGGGATCTACAACCTCGCGCTCAACGAGGCCGAGCGACGCATCGATGCCGGCACCGCGGCGATGCTCATCCAGATCGGTCCGGTGCTCACCTTGTTCCTGGCCTCGATCTTCCTGGGCGAGCGGCTCACCCGCTGGGTGCTGATCGGCATCGCGATCGGCTTCTCCGGCGTCGCCATCATTGGCCTGGCCTCCAGCAGCTCGGGATCCCATGACGTGCTCGGCGTCGCGCTGACCGTCCTGGCCGCGATCACCTATGCGATCGGGGTGGTCTCGCAGAAGCCGCTGACCCGGCGCCTGCACCCGTTCACGATCACCTTCCTGGCGTGCGTGATCGGGCTGCTCACCGCGACCCCCTTCACCGGCGACTTCATCGACCTGGTCCAGCACGGCAGCCGCTCGTCGTGGTTGTGGTTGGTCTATCTCGGGGTCTTCCCCACGGCGATGGCGTTCAGCACCTGGGCCTATGCGCTCAGCCACATGGACGCGGGAAAGCTGTCGATCACGACCTTCCTGGTGCCGGTGCTGGCCATCGGGCTCTCCGCGTTCTTCCTCTCCGAGACCCCGCCTGCGCTGGCGTACGTCGGGGGCGCGCTGTGCGTGGTCGGCGTCCTGGTCTCGCGACGCAAGGTCGCCTCGCCGCGGGTGATCGAGGAGATCCCAGCCAACTGAACCAAGCCGAAGCCGAACCCCGAATCGGCCGCGACCAACGACGGAGAGCAGTTCTTCCCAACAGCCCCGCAAGTCACTCCAGTCACTTAGACTGCTGCCCATGGCCACCTCGCTCGTCCCCGGTTCCGACGTCTCGATCCGCACCCGCCTCAGCCGCGGCCTGGCCGCAGGCTGCGCCCTCGCGGTGGGGCTCGTCGTACTCGCACCGACGACGCCTGCGAGCGCTGCCTCCGCCAAGCCCCAGATCACGCATCTGACCTCCGCGGCCGACTTCAACGCCGGCACCAAGCAGGGCGTCAGCGTCGGCAGCGACGGCAGCATCCGCATTGCCAGCACGCCGCGCGGCACCACGTCCTACCGCGATCCCTATGGCAACGGCACCTCCAAGCGATTCGACTACGGTCGCTGGATCTCGCCGTGGGTGAGCACCGGGATGGACGCCAAGAACATGATCCTGTCCTGGAACGCGAAGACCTCGGGCTCGACCCTGCTCCGCTTCCACGTGCGCACCAAGTCGGGGTGGCGGGCCAGTTCGTGGGACGAGATCGCTGCCTGGGGCGCGTCGACCGCCTCGACCCACCGGCACTCCGGGTCGGCGCAGAGCGACGACCTGAACACGTTGCTCACCGACACCCTGACGGCCAACGACGGCCATGCGATCAACCGGTGGCAGGTCCAGGTCACGCTCTATCGTGCGGTGGGCACCAGCGTCACCCCGACCGTGACCGCGCTGAGCGGTGTCGCCTCGCCCTATGCCAAGCGCTACCCGACCTCGGCCAGCCGGACCACGATGACCGAGACCGTCGAGCTCAAGGTGCCGCGCTATTCACAGATGACCCACACGGGCCACGAGCCGCAGTGGGGTGGCGGTGGCGAGGCCTGGTGCTCGCCGACCTCGACCTCGATGGTGCTGCGCTACTGGAAGGCCGGCCCGACCTCCGGTGCCTACGCGTGGAGCGGCGAGACCGACGGTCACGTGGACCACGCCGCCCGCTACACCTATGACCACGCCTACCGCGGCAACGGCAACTGGCCGTTCAACACCGCCTATGCCGCGCACTACAACGTGCCCGGCTTCGTCACCCGGCTGTGGAGCCTGACCGACGTCGAGAAGTTCATCAAGGCCGGGATCCCGGTGATCGTCTCTGTGGCGTTCAAGAAGGGCCAGCTCACCGGAGCCCCGATCTCCTCGACCAACGGTCACCTGATGGTGATCACCGGCATCTCCGCCGGCGGTCGCGTGATCGCCAACGACCCCGCTGCACCCTCGAACTGGAGCGTGCGCCGGGTCTATGACCGTCGGCAGTTCGAGAAGGTCTGGCTGAACGGCTCGGGCGGCATCGCCTATGTCATCGCGCCTGAGGCGAAGGCGCTCCCAGCCTCGACCGGTCGCTGGTGACAGCACCCCGACCCGGCACTTGTTGACGCCCCACCACGTCGACCCGGCACTTGTTGACGGCCCACTGGTGTCAACAACTGCCGGGTCGGCGTCAGAACGTGTCAACAACTGCCGGGTCGGCGGAGGACGGGTCAGGACTCCTCGTCGGCCTCGAGCCAGCCGCGGAACGCCTCCAGGTTCTTGGTCGACTCACCCCGCGAGATCCGCCACTCCCACTCCTTGCGGATCGAGGTCGCGAAACCCAGCTCGAGGATCGTGTTGAACGACTCGTCGGCTGTGGTCAGCACCGTGCCGAGCAGCTGGTCGAGGTCGGCGACGGCAGAGAACGGCAACCGCGCGTCGAGATAGATGTCGCCGTGCCGGTCCACCGCGAAGGCGACCCCGAAGAGCCGCAGGTTCTTCTCCAGCAGCCAGCGGAAGACCCCCTCATGGTTCTCGTCGGGGTTGCGGCACACGAATGCGTGGATGCCGAGGGCATGCTCACCGACGTCGATCCGGACCGGCGTCTGCAGCTTCTTCTCCCCCGGCAACGCGAAGGAGAACATCCCCGAATCGGTCTCTTCGAATTCGATCTCGTTCTCGGCCAGCCAGGTCCGGATCGTCTCCCGGTGCTGGGTGTTCGCTTCAGCGTGCTGCGACATCCTGGTCCTTCCTCATCATGAATGCGGCCTGCCGATAGACCTCCAGGGTGCGGTCAGCGGTCCGATCCCAGGAGAAGTGGTGGGCCTGCTCGAGTGCGCCGGCGGCAAGGTGCTCGCGCAGCTGCGGGTCGCGGATGATCTTGCGCAGCGAGATCGCCCAGTCGGTCGGGTCGTGGCCCTCGACCAGGAGGCCGGAGTGCCCGTCGCGCACGACCGTGGGGAGGCCGCCGACTGCGGCAGCCACCACCGGGGTGCCGGTCGCCTGGGCCTCCACCGCGACCAGGCCGAAGGACTCGTTGTAGGAGGGAACCGCGACCAGCGTGGCGGCCGCGCACCAGTCCGCCAGCACCGACTGCGCCACCGGCGGCACGAAGCGGACCACGTCGTCGAGGCCGAGCCCATG
>DATCYH010000173.1:0-5893 GCA_036570405.1 Nocardioides sp. | reverse complement strand
CACGTTCACGCCCGCCTGGGCGCGCTTCGCGCCGTTCAGCCTGGGCCGGCTTGCGATCGCACTCGGCTTCCTGGGCGCGACCTCGCAGTTCGCCGGTGAGATCAGGATCGAGCTGGACGGTGACGTGCTCGAGCGGGTGCTCGCCACCTCGCTCACCCTGATCATCCTGGGCGCCCTCGCGGGCGGGCTGGTGTTGTGGATTGTGCTGTCGATGGTGGCCTATCTGATCCAGTGGTGGGACATGCGGCTCTTCCGCGAGGACGGCAACCTGCGCCTGACCCGCGGGCTGTTCACCACGCAATCAACCACGATCGAGGAGGTCAGGGTCCGCGGCGTACGGCTGCGCGAGACCGCCCTGCTCCGCACCGTCGACGGCGGCGAGCTGCATGCCTTGGTCACCGGGCTCGAGGACTCCGTGCATGCCGTGCTGCCGCAGGCGCCGACGCCGGTGGTCCGCGAGATCGCGACGGACATCCTCGGGGACGAGACGCCCGTCAAGGTCGGACTCGAGATGCACGGGCCATCGGCCCGACGTCGAGCAATGGTCCGCAACGTCCTCGTCCTCTCACCGGTCATCGCGCCCGTCGTCGCACTGGTCGTCCTGCTTGACGGGCCCTGGTGGCCGGTCCTCGCGGTCGCGGTGGCCGTGGTCCCGGTCGGGTGCCTGCTCGGCCGGATGGAATATGCCCACCTCGGCCACGCCCTCACTCCCGACCACCTGGTCGCCGGTTCCGGGATCACCTCGCGCACGCGCACGATCCTCCAGCGTGACGGAGTGATCGGCTGGGTCGTCGCCCAGAGCTTCTTCCAGCGACGGCGGGGCCTGGCCACCGTGGTCGCCACCACGGCGGCGGGGGCCGAGCAGGTGGTCATCCGCGACATTCCCCTTCCTGCCGCGACCGCCTTCGTCCGGGCCGCCACGCCCGGCATCGTCGAGGAGTTCCTCGCCGCATAGGTTCATCACATGCGCATCGCCACCTGGAACGTGAACTCCATCCGCTCCCGCATCGACCGCGTCGAGGCATTCCTGCAACGCCACGACATCGACGTACTCGCTGTCCAGGAGACCAAGGCCAAGGTGGACCAGCTGCCACTGATGGGCCTCGAGTCCATGGGCTACGAGGTCGCCGCGACCGGCTTCAGCCAGTGGAACGGTGTCGCGCTGATCAGCCGCGTCGGGATCGAGGACGTCCAGGTGGGCTTCTCCGAGATGCCGGGCTTCGGGGACCCGTTGGTGTCGGAGGCACGGGCGATCGGAGCCGTCTGCGGCGGCGTACGCATCTGGTCGCTCTATGTTCCGAACGGCCGCAAGGTCGACGACCCGCACTACGCCTACAAGCTCGACTGGCTGGGTCGACTGCGCACTGCCGCGCAACAGTGGCGCGACGAGCCGACGGCCCTGGTCGGCGACTGGAACATCGCGCCGCTGGACGAGGACGTCTTCGACATCGCCCAGTTCAAGAACTCCACGCACGTGACCGTGCCCGAGCGGGCCGCGTTCAACGCCTTCCTCGAGGACGGGTACGCCGATGTCGTGCGGCCGCACCTATCGGGCGACGCGGGCTACACCTACTGGGACTACTACCGAAACAGATACATGAGGAACCGAGGCATGAGGATTGACTTCATCCTCGGCTCTCCTTCACTGGCTTCACGCGTCACCCATGCGTTCATCGACCGCGAAGAGCGAGGCGGTGAGAATGGCGAAGGGCAGGGAGCTTCGGACCACGCTCCGGTAATCGTTGAACTGTCAGACTGAAGATGCTCAGAACAGAGCACGGACAACCACGACAGCACCGATCACTGTCAACGTGACGAACAAGAGGACAAGCAGCAAGCAGCCGATGAAAAAGACATCGGCAGCACCGAACTTCGCCGTCTCTGCTTCAACGCTAAAGACCGGTTCATTCTCGTTCGCCCACTGAGTCACGTGTGCCCATGAGCAGAAATGTCCCTCGATGCTGTCCCAGACTCGATTCTCGACAGTGACCGTGAGTTGCGTCCCATGAATATCTATCGGCTGGTTGCAGACACCGCATCGAGTCTGTTCATCATGTTCGGTCACGCAGCGGATCCTAGGCGGCTTCCTCACAGACTGCACTGCTAAATCTATTGCACTGGATCCACTGGGACTACTACCGCCAGCGGTTCGAGCGGAACCGCGGCATGCGCATCGACTTCGTGCTCGGCTCACCGGCATTCTCCGATCGGGTCACCGGCGCCTTCATCGACCGCGACGAGCGGGACCCCGCCCAGGGCAAGGCCAACGGACTGGGCAGCCCGTCCGATCACGCGCCCGTCATCGTCGACCTGACCGATTGATCGGCTTCTCCAGGGCGGCTTGACCGCGATTGTCGGTGGCGTGGTCCATGCTCGAAGCCATGGAGATCCTGCTGCTTCTCATCGGTCTGGCCCTGGGGGCACTGGTCGGCGCGCTCGCCGTGGCGCTGTGGGTCCGGAGCCATCCGATCGAGGCCCGCGAGTCCATCGCCGCCCTCGAGCGCCGGGTCGCCGACGACACGGTGATCAAGGACGGCCTGAACAGGCTTGCCGAGCAGATGCGCGACCTCGAGCACAACCGCGCCACCTGGCAGGGCCAGCTCCGCGCGCAGGTCGACGAGGTCCGGCACTCCGCGGAAGGGCTGCGCCGCGAAACGACGTCGCTCTCCACCGCCCTGCGCAAGCCGCAGGTCCGTGGCCGTTGGGGTGAGATGCAGCTGCGCCGTGCCGTCGAACTGGCCGGGCTGGTCGACCGGTGCGACTTCACCGAGCAGCACCACACGACGTACGACGACGCGGTGCTGCGTCCCGATCTCGTGGTGCACCTCTCCGGGGGTCGCAACGTGGTGGTCGACAGCAAGGTGCCGCTCGATGCCTTCCTCGACGCCACCGGTGCCGACGACCCGGACGAGCAGCGGGCCCACATCAACCGCCACGCCCGCCAGGTGCGCAGCCACGTGGACGCGTTGGGCGCCAAACGCTATTGGCAGGCGCTGGGCAGCTCCCCCGAGTTCGTCGTGCTCTTCCTGCCCGGTGAGTCCTTCCTCTCGGCCGCCCTCGACGGCGATCCGAACCTGCTCGAGCGCGCGGCCGAGCGCGGCGTCGTGCTGGCCACTCCGACCACCTTGATCGCGCTGCTCAAGACGGTCGCCCATGGCTGGACCCAGGAGCGGCTGGCGGAGCAGACCACGGCGATCCACGACCTGGCCCGCGACCTCTACACCCGCCTCGGCACGCTGGGCGATCACTTCGACAAGGTCGGGCGCTCGCTGAAGGCGTCGGTGGAGCACTACAACCGTGCCGTGGGATCGCTGGAGTCACGGGTGTTCGTCACCGCCCGGCGTCTCGAGGACCTGGGGGTCAACGGTCAGCGCATCGAGGCACCCGCACCGGTTGTGGAGACGCCGCGTCCACTCACCTCCGCCGAGCTGCTCGACGCGGTGGGCCAGACCCGGCCGGACCTGGACCTGCTCGATCCTCCGCGCCGCGATGCCTCCGAGACTGGCTAGCCTGCAGTCATGTCGGACTGCGTCTTCTGCCGGATCATCGCTGGCGAGCTCCCCTCGAGTGTCATTCACGAGGACGAGCGCACCATCGCGTTCATGGACATCAACCCGGCAAGCCACGGGCACGCGCTGGTGATCCCGAAGGCCCACTCCCGCGACCTGCTCGAGATCGGTCCGGACGACCTGGCCGCTTGCACGTCGACCGCGCAGAAGGTGGCAGCGCGAGCCATGGAGCGGCTCGGTGCCGACGGCGTCAACCTGCTCAACTGCTGCGGTGCCGACGCGTGGCAGACGGTCTTCCACTTCCACATCCACGTGGTGCCTCGCTATCGCGACGACCCCGAACGCGACCGACTCAAACTTCCCTGGCTCCCCGAGGCGGGCGACCCGGAGTCCGTGGCCGCCGCAGCGGCTGCACTGCGCGGCTGAAGGTCCCTGCCGCGGCGCGCCGCAGGACCTGCTGGTCGCCACCGGCCTAAAATGGCAGTCGTGGCTCGAGCACGCACCCTCTGGGAAGAGGGCACCGAACCCGGGCGGCCAGTCATCGCCATGGGGGTGACGATCGCGCTCTCCGCAGTCGTGGTCGAGCTCGTCGCCCATGGACGTCTCGGTTGGTTCTTCGACCTGGTCTTCGTCCTCACCTGTTGCGCCATGGCGCTGCGCGTGCGGCCGAGCGACTTCTTCCTGATCGGCGTGCTGCCGCCCCTGCTGATGCTCAGCGTCTTCTGGTTGCTGGCCCTGGCTTCCTCCGCGACCATCGCCGACGAGGGCGACGGCACGATCCAGGCCGTGATCACCGGGCTCGCCAACCACTCCGGTGCGCTGATCAGCGGCTATGCACTGTGCTTGGGCGCACTCGCGATGCGCCAGCAGGTCTATCGCAAGCGTCGCGACGCCCGACGTACGCCGTCTGGCCACCGCCCCCTCACCACCCGGTGAGGGCGGTTGGGCACCTGACGCCGGGTTTGCCGGTGACCTCACAGGGAAGGCCCCTGACATGAACTCCGCGCACCCTCCCCTGCCCGAACCAGGTCACGGGGCTCCACCCTTGCCGGGGCAACCCATCGGCCACCCGATGCCGACAGCGCCGCCCCACACGATGGACTGCTCGCCGGAGGACGCTGGCATGGTCCGCCGCGAGCGGCCCGGGATGGGGCTGGTACTCGTCTGCGTGGGCGCACTCCTGATGGTGATCGCCCTGTTCCTGCCGTGGGTCAGCGCCGGACTGATCGAGTGGCCCAGCGAGAACCCCGTGGCCGAGCCCGACAGGGCCGGACTCTTCTCGATGGTCTCCACCGTGCGGGACGCGACCGAGGGGGCGCGGCGGGCACCCAATCCAGGGACGATCTCGTCACTGGTCTTCGGTTGGCTGTTGGTCGTCCTGACAGCAGTCAGCATCCTCCTCGCCGTGATCTCCGCGATCGGGCTGCGTCGCAAGGTCCTGACCACCTTCGCCCGGGCGCTGGCAGTCGTTGTCGCGGCGGTGGTCGTGGTCGTCTGTCTGGCCGGCATGTTCGACATCGGTGCCGCAGTTCCGGATGGTCCCGCCGGTGAGACCACCGCCAGCCCCTCGTTCCAGGACAGCGACTCGGACTCCGTGGTCAGCCGCGTGGTGGCCGACATCGGGTTCCTCCTCTGGCTTCCGGGCGCCTTCGTGTTGGCTCTCGGCGGCCTGCTCGGTCCTCGGCTCACCTTCCTGCTGCCCGGGGACGACCTCGCCGGCAGGGTCCTGCTGCGCACGGGCCAGCCGTTGCCCAGTGGTGTGCCGCTCCAGTTCGCCAGCCAGGCTCTGCGCCACACGACCACTGTGTGGGCAATCCTGCTCACCACTGTCGGTGCGCTGCTGTGCTTCGCCGGCTTTGCCTTCCTGCCCTGGGCAGAGGACGTCAGCTTCAACGACATCGGCGAGGTGGCCCGCGACGAGGGGTTCACCGACCACGTCTATTCCGAGGCCTACTTCGGCTGGCTGGGCTGGGTCCTGCTGGCCCTGCTCGTCGTGGTGATGGTGCTGGTCGTCCTGGGTGTCCGTCCGTTCGGGATCCGCCCCCACCGCGCCCGCCCGATCGTTGCCACCACGGCCTTCCTCGCCCTCGTGGCCCACTTCGGCATGCTGATCGACCTCGACGCGGTGGGCGCGGACCTCGGGGTCGCCGTCTGGACGGTCACCCTCGGCTTCCTGGCCAGCGCCATCGGCGCCCTGCTCCCGCTGCGGATCCGGGTGCGGAAGTTGGTCGGAACCGGCTGGTGAGCGGTGGCGGTTCAGTTCGACGAACCGCCCCGAGCGGGCTATTCGAAGCGGGAGGGGTCTCCGGCGCCGATCCGGACAACCTCCGGGGCGTCCTCGGACCAGTCGATCACGGTGGTCGGCTCGGCCGGCACCTCGCCGG
>DATCYH010000172.1:0-1945 GCA_036570405.1 Nocardioides sp. | reverse complement strand
GTGGCGAATCGGGTGCATCCGTGGGGGCCGGTTCCGGAACACCTCCCGAACGCAACCTGACGGCTTCCTCGGTCTCTCGCACCGAAAGGCCTTCGCGCACGATCCGCTGGGCGAGCGCGCCCTGGTACGCCCGATCAGGGGTCCCGAGCAGTGCACGTGCGTGCCCGGCGGTCAGCTGACCTTCGGCAACGAGGCCTTGGATGGCGGGTGGGAGCTGGAACAGCCGCAGCGTGTTGCTGATGGCGGCCCGGCTCTTGCCCACCCGCTTGGCGACGGCATCTTGCGTGAGTCCGAAGTCCTCGACCAGCTGCTGATACGCGGCGGCTTCCTCCATGGCGTTGAGGTCGGCGCGGTGGAGGTTCTCGACCAGTGCCTGCTCGAGGAGCGATGCGTCGGTGTCCGCTTCCCGCACGACGACCGGGATGGTCTGCAGGCCCGCCCGCTTCGACGCGCGCCACCGGCGCTCGCCGGCGATGAGCTCGTACTCCCCCTCACCGACCTCCCGCACCAGCACCGGCTGCAACACCCCGATCTCGGCGATCGACGCGGTCAGGCCGGCGAGCGACTCCTCGTCGAAGTGGGCGCGGGGCTGGCGGGGGTTGGGACGAACGGCGGCGATCGGCACCTCGAGGGCGCCGCGCATTCCCTCGCCGACCCCCTCCTCGCTGTACTCCGCGGGGATCAGCGAGCTGAGCCCCCGGCCGAGACCTGACTTCCGGTTCATTGCTCCCCCTGCTGCTGCGAGTGGTCGAGGTTCACGGACGTGCGCCTTCGATCGGTCCGCCGCTGACCTCGCGGGCCAGCTCGCGGTACGCGATCGCGCCCCTCGACCGAGGGTCGAAGGCCAGGATCGGCTGCCCGTAGGACGGTGCTTCCGACAACCGCACGGTGCGGGGGATGACGATGCGGCACACCTTCTCCCCGAAGTGGTCCCGAACTTCGGCGACGACCTGATCGGCCAGCTTGGTCCGGGCGTCGTACATCACGCACACGAAGGTCGACACCACCAGCGACTGGTTGAGGTTGCGCTGGACGAGTGACACGTTGCGGAGGAGCTGGCCGAGGCCCTCGAGCGCGTAGTACTCGCACTGGATGGGGACCAGGACCTCCTGCGCCGCGGCCAAGCCGTTGACGGTCAGGAGCCCGAGCGAGGGCGGGCAATCGATCAACATGTAGTCGTAGTCATCAGCCACCGAGCGGAGGGCGTTCCGCAGGCGCATCTCCCGCGAGAACGCCGGTACCAGCTCGATCTCGGCGCCGGCCAGATCCAGGCTCGACGGCGCCACGAACAGGTTCTTCATCGACGTTGCCTCGATCGTGTCGTCGATCGGCGCCTCGTGGATGATGACGTCGTACATGGAGAGCTGCAGATCCCGGATGTTGATGCCGAGGCCGGTGCTGGCATTGCCCTGGGGGTCCAGGTCGACCACGAGGGTCCGGTATCCGGCCTCGGCCAGTGCAGCGGCCAGGTTCACGGTGGTCGTCGTCTTGCCGACGCCGCCCTTCTGGTTGGCCACTGCCATGATCCGGGGGAGAGCGTGCCCGGCCGCATCCCGACGCGCCGCGACAGCCGGAGCCGACGCCGTCACCGGCTCCATGATCTCGGGTAGGGCATCCCTGCCGGGTAGACCTCCGACCTCGATGCGGGCCTCCTCCGGCATCTGGACCGGGCGGGGAGCGGGAGGAGGAGCGGCCACCTCGACGTCAGGCCCGGCTGCCGGGCGCGTGGCGGATGCGTCCACGTCCTCGGGGCCGTCTTCTTCGTGAGAGCTCTGCAGTTCCCGGGCGTCCGCGATCGGTGCGGTCTCCGTAGGCGCACCGGGAACGGTGGCGTCCGCCCCATCGTCTTGCGACTCGGACACTGTTTCGGCGATTCCGTCGTCCGCGACGGTCGGGTTCGCCGTCCCTGTCCCGTCGTCCTCGGTCCGTCGGAGTCGCTCGAAGA
>DATCYH010000171.1:0-1679 GCA_036570405.1 Nocardioides sp. | reverse complement strand
CGATCTGCTGCGCCACCTGGCCGACAGCCTCGAATCTGCCTCAGTGCTCGTGAGCCACGACCTCGGCGTCGTGGCCGGCACCTGCGATCGGGGGGCCGTCCTCTACGCAGGTCGCGTGGTCGAGACCGGTCCGACGGACGTCGTGTTCGGCGTCCCCACCCATCCCTACACGGCAGGTCTGCTGCGGTCTGTGCCGCGGATCGACCAGGCCATCGCTCGGTTGCCGTTCATCCCGGGACAGCCGCCAGCACCTGGCGAGTCCTTCGCCGGATGCGGCTTCGCCCCTCGCTGTCCGGGCGCTGACCAGCTCTGCTTCACAGAGGTTCCCCGGCTCGTCGACCGCGGCGACGGCAGGTCCTCGGCCTGTCACCACCCTGAGGCCGCCAAGACGGCGTTCCCCACCAGCATCACCACCGTCGACATCGCCTCGGCCCCGGTCACGCACCACACAGCTGAGGTGGCAAGAGGTGAGCAGCTGGTCGAGCTCACTGGCGGCCGCCGGCACTACCGAGCCCGTCGCAGCGATCCACCCGTACGGGCGGTCGATGGCGTAGATCTCGAGATCCGAAGGGGCGAGTTCCTCGGGCTCGTCGGTGAGTCGGGCTGCGGGAAGTCGACGCTCGGGAGGATCCTCGCCGGTCTCGACGACCTCGACGACGGCAACCTCAGCTTCGACGGAAGGTCGGTGGCCAAGCTGCGGAGCTCCGCTCGGCGAGAGTTCCGCCGCCGCGCCCAGCTCATCTTCCAGGACCCCCGAAGCAGCCTCGATCGTCGCATGTCGATCGGCGACCAGCTCGCTGAAGGCTTGCGCAACGCAGGCGTCCCCCGCGAGAGCCGGGCGGCCCGCGTAGCCGAGCTCCTAGAGCTGGTGGGCCTCCCCGGAGGCTGTGCCACGAGGCTGCCTGGCGAGTTCTCGGGTGGGCAGGCGCAGCGGGTTGCGATAGCTCGATCGCTTTCCGTCGATCCCGATCTCCTGATCGCCGACGAAGCTGTGTCCAGCCTCGATGTCTCCATCAAGGGCCAGGTCGTGAACCTGCTGCGCGACCTCCAGCGTGAGCTCGGTCTGTCCGTCCTGTTCATCTCTCACGACCTGGGCGTCGTCCGCCAGGTCGCCGACCGCGTCGCGGTGATGTACCTCGGTCGCTTCGTCGAGGTCGCCGAGACGAACCAGCTCTTCACAGCGCCTCAGCACCCCTACACCCAGGCCCTCCTGTCGGCGATCCCGCTCCCTGATCCCACCATCGAGCGCAAGCGGCAACGCATCCTCCTCACCGGCGACGTGCCCAGCCCCGCGGCTCCGCCCCCGGGCTGTCGGTTCCACACGCGCTGCCAGGTCGGTCCTTGCAGCAAGCCAGAGCGGACGCGTTGCGTAGACGAGGTACCCGAGCTGCGGGCGGTCGCCGGAGCTCAGGTCGCCTGCCACTTCGCGGAGGAAGAGGGGACGGTGCGGCCGTGACCAGGACACTCGCACTTCGCACCCTCGGTGTCCTAGCCGGACTCCTCGCGCTCTCCCTCGCCACGTTCACCATGATCCGGCTGATCCCGGGCGAGGTGGACGATGTGATGCTCGGCACCGAGAACGTCAGCGAGGAGACCCGCCAGGCGTTCCGTGACCGCTACGGGCTCGACGATCCGCTCCCCGCTCAGTACGCCGCATGGATCGGCGGGGTCGTCCAAAG
>DATCYH010000170.1:0-2021 GCA_036570405.1 Nocardioides sp. | reverse complement strand
ATGTTGTGAGAAGGTCTCACTTACGAGGTGCTCCTTGTTTGGGTTGCGAATCGTTGTCTGCTAACTCCGATTCTCCAACCCAGCAAGGGCATTCTCGTTCTACGCCACGCTCACAACCCCAACCTCATCGGTGGATCAGGGTTAAGTGGGCGGGCACCGAACTTCGCTCTGCGCTGCAGTTCCAGGAGGGCGACCGGCACCGTGCACTGGTCGATCAGTACTTGCGTCGCCGCCGGCCTGATCGTGCCTCCCTGCTGCTGACTAGTGACTTGTGCGTCGCGGACACTCGCTCGACGGCTCTGCTCTCAAGCTTCGATCTGGCGGTCTTGAGGTCTGAGGTGGGCCGGGAGGGTCGTTCGCAGAGTTCACGGCGATCCATCACGTTGGGAGACGGCGCGCAGGTCGAAGCCAGCGTGTCGACGCTCGGCGACGACGAGAGCCTCTTCGTCGAGCTCGAGGCGCCCTCCCGCCGCACTCGAGACGCGGGGGACGATCGCGGCACCAGCACGCTCCATGCACAGGCGCTTCGTTCGCTTGCAGCTGGCGTCGATGAAGGTTCGCCGGTCCTCGTCATCGGTGAGCCTGGTTCCGGCAAGCTGACTGCAGCTCGACGCGCGCTCGAGGCGAGGGGGAAGGTCGTCGTGATCGATGCCTCCCAGGACTCCGACGCCGCAGCCTGCGTCTCAGAGTTCCGCGCCGCTGTGTGCCGCGGGGATGGCATCATCCTCGGTCACGTGGACAGGAGCCGGCACGAGGTTCTTGCCACCCTTCAGCAGGTATGGACGACGCGGGCGCAGAACAGCAGCGCCCGACTCGTCGCCACGGCATTCGCAGCACCGAGCCTCGAGGACGGACAGCACAGCAGCGTCAAGCTCTCCTTCTTCGGGCTCTTCGCCGAGCGCCGCGTAGAGATTCCTCCGCTGCGCGAGCGAGTCAACGACGTTCCGCGCCTCGTTGCCGCGGTGAGCGAAGCGCGGGGCCGCAGAGTCCGTTGGGCACCCGACGCGCTTGACGCACTCATGAAGCTCCCCTGGCGCGGCAACCTGCGAGAACTCGAGCAGGTCGTCCTGCGGACGCTCGCACGTCAGCCCGTGGTGGTGACACGAGCGGACCTTCCGGCCGATGTACGTGCCCAAGTCGAGCGTCACCGCTTGAGCTGGATGGAACGGGTGGAACGGGACGCCTTGCTCGCTGCGCTCGATGCATCGGGCGGCAACAAAGTCCAGGCCGCCCTGGAGCTCGGAATCTCGCGGTCGAGCCTCTATCGCAAGATCAGCCAGTTCGGCCTGTAGGGCCGACCAACCGAGGAGTGATCCACATCAGAGCAGCAGGCTACGCCACCACAGGTGGCCGGGACGTCCTGGAGATCGTCGAGCTTCCGAAGCGAGACCCCGGTCCCGGGGAGGTTCGCGTCCGAGTCCGTGTCTCGGGGGTCAATCCGACGGACTGGAAGTCGCGCAACGGAGCCATCCACATGCCGATTCCCGAAGGGGCGGTACAGGTTCCTCACCTCGACGGGGCGGGCATCGTTGACGCTGTCGGTCCTGGTGTGTCACACCTCGAGCCGGGCGATCGCGTATGGCTCTGGTTGGTCGCGTTCAAGAGACTCGAGGGCACCGCCCAGGAGTTCGCTACGATCCCGGCCGAGCTCGTCCGTCGGCTACCCAGG
Organism: Nocardioides sp.; assembly: GCA_036570405.1. GTDB lineage: Bacteria > Actinomycetota > Actinomycetes > Propionibacteriales > Nocardioidaceae > Nocardioides. The sequence goes on along the minus strand of DATCYH010000170.1, from coordinate 352 downwards.
ACAGCCTCACTCGAACTGGGTGCGAGTCTCGGCGTCCCATTCATCACCGCCCACCATCCGCTGACGCTACGGCGCGGTGGTCCGAGGCGACTTGGGCCGGGTGCGCTCGAGGGAGTGACCGTGCTGATCGCGGGTGGGGCCGGAGCCGTCGGCAATGCCGCGATCCAGCTCGCGACGTGGGCCGGTGCGACTGTGATCACCACCGTGAGCACTGAGCCCTGATCCACCGATGAGGTTGGGGTTGTGAGCGTGGCGTAGAACGAGAATGCCCTTGCTGGGTTGGAGAATCGGAGTTAGCAGACAACGATTCGCAACCCAAACAAGGAGCACCTCGTAAGTGAGACCTTCTCAC
>DATCYH010000169.1:0-2311 GCA_036570405.1 Nocardioides sp. | reverse complement strand
TGCCCGGGAACCACCAGTCTTGCCCGGGGAGTTCACCAGCCAGGGTGCTGATTGACCAGCTCGACCGAACCGTCGCCGGCGGCGACCGTTCCGGCAACCCAGGCGTGGATCCCGAAGCGGGCGAGTACGGCGACTGCCTTGTCGGCGTCGTCGGGGGCGGTCAGCGAGACCATCCCCACGCCGCAGTTGAGAGTCTGCTCGAGATCCGGCTGCGCGACGTCGCCGACCTGGCGGACCAGATCGAAGATCGGCTGCGGGGTCCAGGTCGAGCGGTCCAGAGTCGCGGAGAGCTCCTCGGGCATCACGCGCTCGAGGTTGGCAGCGAGGCCACCCCCGGTGATGTGCGACATCGCATGGGTCTCGGTCTCATCTGCCAGGGCCAGGCATGCCTTGGCATAGATCCGGGTCGGTTCGAGCAGCTACTCGCCCAGGGTGCGGCCGAGCTCGTCGACCTGGCGGTCCAGCTCCCACTTGGCGGTGTTGAGCAGCACGTGGCGCACCAGCGAATAGCCGTTGGAGTGCAGGCCCGAGGCCTCCATCGCGATGACGGCGTCGCCGGGACGGACCAGCGCCGGACCGAGCAGGCGCGAGGCCTCCACGACACCGGTGGTGGAGCCGGCCACGTCGTACTCGTCGGGGCCGAGCAGCCCCGGATGCTCGGCGGTCTCGCCGCCGATCAGGGCGCAACCGGCTTGGACACAGGCCTCGGCGATGCCCTTCACGATCGCGGCGATGCGCTCAGGCACGACCCGGCCCGTGGCGATGTAGTCGGTCAGGAAGAGCGGCTCGGCGCCGCAGACGACGAGGTCGTCGACGAGCATGCCGACCAGGTCGAAGCCGATGGTGTCGTGCTTGTCGAGCGCCTGGGCGATGGCGACCTTGGTGCCGACGCCGTCGGCCGAGGAGGCCAGCAGAGGGCGCTCATAGGACTTGAGGGCGCTGGCGTCGAAGAGCCCGGCGAAGCCGCCGATGCCGCCGATCATCTCGGGGCGACGGGCCTTCTCGACCCAGCCCTTCATCAGCTCGACGGCACGGTCGCCGGCCTCGATGGAGACGCCGGCTGCGGCGTACGCGTTCTCGTGCGACTGGGTCACGGCTGTTCTCTCTGGTTGGACTTCATCGGATGACAGGTGGGAACGACAGAGGGTCAGGGCCGGTCGAGGGCGTCGTTGGCGCCACCGCCGGTCAGCGACGTGGCCAACCCCTCGGCCTCCACCTGGACTCCGTCGATGCTGAGTGCGAGGGCGCTGGTGTCCAGCGACCCGGACACTTCGAGCAGGTTCTTGCCGAGGTGCTGCGGCTCGGGGAGCGGCACCGGATAGACCCCGTCGAAGCAGGCCCGGCACAGGTCGTCCTTGGCCACCTCGGTCGCATCGACCAGGTCGTCGAGGTCGATGTAACCCAGCGAGTCGGCGTCGATCGAGCGGCAGATCTCGTCGTTGGTAAGGCCGTTGGCGATCAGCTCGGCCCGGGTGGCGAAGTCGATGCCGTAGAAGCACGGCCACTTCACCGGCGGGGAGGAGATCCGCACGTGCACCTCGCGGGCGCCCGCCTCGCGCAGCATCCGGATCAGCGCGCGCTGGGTGTTGCCGCGCACGATCGAGTCGTCGACGACCACGAGCCGCTTGCCCTCGATGATGTCGCGCAGCGGGTTCAGCTTGAGCCGGATGCCGAGCTGGCGGATGGTCTGGCTGGGTTGGATGAACGTACGTCCGACATAGGAGTTCTTCACCAGTCCCACGCCATAGGGGATGCCGGACTCCTCCGCATAGCCGATCGCGGAGGGCGTGCCGGACTCCGGCACCGGGATGACCAGGTCCGCATCGGCCGGGAACGAGCGCGCCAGCCGGCGACCGATCTCGACCCGGACGCTGTGCACGCGCTTGCCGGTCATGATCGTGTCGGGACGCGCGAGATAGACGAACTCGAACAGGCAGTGCTTGGGCTCCGGCTCGGCGAAGGTGCGGGTGCGCAGGCCGTCCTCGTCGACGATGACCATCTCGCCGGGCTCGACCTCGCGGATGTAGGAGGCGCCGACGATGTCGAGGGCGGCGGTCTCCGAGGCGACCACCCAACCCCGCTCGAGACGACCGATCACCAGCGGTCGGATGCCCTGCGGGTCGCGGGCGGCATAGAGCGTGTCCTCGTCCATCCAGACGAAGCAGAAGGCGCCCTTGACCTGCGGCAGCAACTGCATCGCCCGCTCCTCGACGGTGCTGTCGGGGTGGTTGGCGAGCAGCGCCGTGACGACGCTGGTGTCGTTGGTGGCGGCCGCGGACGTGCGGACCTTCAGGTCCAGCTCCTGATCGAG
>DATCYH010000168.1:0-4995 GCA_036570405.1 Nocardioides sp. | reverse complement strand
TTCGCCGCCGACGCGGGAGTCGCACCCGGACAGGCCCGGCAGTCTGGCGTCACCGAAGGTGGCCGCGTCACCGTCATCGACGGGTGGGTGGGTGATGCACCACTGGTGGGCCACCGCATAGCGCCGTGCGGCGATCGCGAGGGCGTCTCGCGAGACCCCGGAGACTTCTGAACACAACGCGGCACCTTCGAGGTCCTCGACCCCGAACGTTGCAGTGCTTGCCGTGTTCTTCATACCGAGAACTCAAGCAGGGACCACTGACAACCAGACCCCGGAACAGGCCCCAGACCCCGCAATGTGGACACGGAAACCAGGAAAGTCTCACGGACGGGAGCGCGGGATCGGTGCCAAGGATTCCCAGGCGGGGGCGGTCAGACGCGCAGGTCCAGATAGGCCGGAGCGACCGGCCGCGCGGTGGCCGCGTCGACCTGACGGGTGAGCCGTGCGTGCCCCCGGTTGGTGCTGACATGTTCGGCGAGCTCACGGCGTACGACGCCCTGCCGCACCGCGATCGACTGTGCGCGGGGGACGAGTGCAGTGGGGATCTGGCCGGGCAGGTCGGGTACCGACCAGGTGCTGGTGGCCAGGATGATCGCCTCCATCCCCTCGGAGAGATCATCGCTGGCGAGCCACGCCACGATCCGCTCCACGGCCTGCTCGAGCTCATCGAGCGCAGCCGCCCAGACGTCGTGGTTCGAGTGCGGTCGCTGAGGCTGAACAAGGGCCGCCAGGGAGGTCCCCGACGCGTGGGCGTGTTGTGCAGTCATCAGCTGGCCACCGCCGCGAGTGCTGCCTCGCGCCAGGTGTTGCAGAGCTGGCGGGCCAGGCCCAGGCAGTGCTCGGTTGCGGAGGCGTCGCGGTGGATGTTGGCGTGCACCAGCTGGCGGGACATGTGGTCATAGAGGGCGGTCAGGCTGGCGGCTCCCTCCCACACGTCGGGGCGCAGGCTGGTCGTCAGCTCGGTGAGGATGTCCTGGGCATGGATCAGCTGGGTGTGCGCGCCGGCGAAGTCGGCCGCCTGCTGAGCCTGGAGACCGCGCTCGATGTCGAGCACGAGTCGCTCGCAGAGCATGACCAGGAGCCGGGCGGGACTGGCTGTGGTCACCGAGGACGCCAGATAGGCGTTGCGGGCGTTGGGGTTCATGGCAGGCTCCTTCAGCTGTTCGAGCTGGGAAGTGTGGAGATCTGGCCGGCGAGCCAGGTCGATTGACTGTTCATGGAGGAGAGAGCGACCTCGAGTGCGGTGTACTGCCGTTCCAGGGACGTGCGGCGCAGCTCGAGGCGGGCGTCCCACGCCTCGATGCCCTTTTGGAGGGTGGAGATCGAGCTGTTGCGACCGGTGATCGCCGAGGTGAGGGTGCCGGTGGTGCTGTCGCTGGCGGTCTTGGCGACGTGTTCCACGCGCGCTGCGAAGCCGGTTGGTCCGGTGAAGACCGCCGCCACGGCGGCCGGGTCGGCAGTCAGGGCCTCCTTGAACTTCGCCTCGTCGAAGACCAACTTCCCGTAGCGGTCGGTCTGGAGACCGAAGGGTGCCATCGAGGTGTTGCTCGCCGGATAGACGGACTGCTGGAGGTCCGTGGCCAGGCTCCGGACCGACGAGATGCCGGCGAGGGGTCCGTTGGTCTTGGTCGCGGCGCTGTAGGACGATGCCGAGCTGATCGTGCCGACCAACGAGTTGAGCTGGTCGACCAACGCCTTCACCGACGAAGCGGCAGCGGTCCCGTCGTTCTCGACCGAGACCTGGCTGGTCTTGCCGACCGAGTCGGCCGAGACCGAGATCGTCAGGCCGGGAACCACATCGGTGAACGTGTTGGTCGAGGAGTGGACCGTGTTGCCCTCGATGCTGATCGCTGCGTCCTGGGCCGCGGTGACCACAGCGCCCGGGAAGAGGTCGGTGCCGTCGGAGTTGGTCAGGGTGAACTGCTCCGCGACTCCCGTCTCGATGCTCTGGACGAGGAGCTTGTGGGTGCCGTCGTCGAGCTTGACGGTGGTGGCGGTGACGCCGGTGCCGGAGGCATTGAGTGCGCGGACGACGCCGGCGAGTGTGCCGTCGTCGGTCTCGAGCTCGCGGACCTCACCGCCGACGGTGAGGTTGATCGTCGTACCGCCGGTGACCACGACGCCATCGAGCGCGCCAGCTGCGGTGGACTGCATCCGGTGGCGGGTGGCGACCTGGTCGACCGTCAAGGAGAAGGCGCTCTGCTGGGCGCCTGAGCCTGCGCTGACGGTGATCGAGCTCTCCGAGCTCTTGGCCTTGAGCGGTGCCCAGTTGCTGGGGTCCTTCAGTGCCGCGGCCTTGGTGGCCAGGCTTGCCGTGGTGCCATTGAGCGACTGCAGGCTGGTGAGCGCGCTCTGCTCGGAGTTGAGGCGGTTGACCAGCTTTCTCTGGCTGATCGCCTCCAGCTGCATGAGCTGGTCGATGATGCCGGCGGTGTCGAGACCGCTCGCCAAGCCGCTGATGCTGCTCGTGGCCATCATGACCTCCCGGTCGGTGCAGTGCTGTTCGAGTCCGTGAAAAGACCTTCGACGAGGAGCGAGAGGCTCGCCCCTCGTCGAAGGGTGGTGGGTTCGGCCGAAGCCGGACGGCGCGTCCGTCAGGGGTGATCAGGCGCGCCGTCCTCCCGCCCTACTGGGATCAGCGGAGCAGGGAGAGCACGCCCTGCGGGGCCTGGTTGGCCTGGGCGAGCATGGCGGTGCCGGCCTGCGACAGGATCTGGGCCCGAGTGAAGTTCATCATCTCGGACGCCATGTCGGTGTCGCGGATCCGGCTCTCGGAGGCCGACAGGTTCTCGACGGCCACGTTGAGGTTGTTGATGGTGTGCTCGAACCGGTTCTGCATGGCACCGAGGCCGGCGCGAGCGGTGGAGATGGCGCCGATCTGCTCATCGATCACCTTGATGGACGCCTGGGCGTTTGCCGCGGTGTCGAACTTGATGCCACCGGTCACCGCAGTGCCCTCGACGCCGGCGTCGAGCCCGGTACCCGCAGTGGCGTTGGTGGCCGTGGTCAAGGTGCCACCGTCGAGCGCGGTCACCACGAGGCCGGTGCCTGCGCCGTTGGCGTCCTTCGTCACCGAGACGGTGAAGTTGTCGGCGAAGGCGGCGTCCTTGCGCAGTGCGTCGGCCACCTTCTCCACCGAGTCGAAGCTGCCAGCCGCGCCGATGTCTCCGGTGGTGACGGTCTTGCTGACGCCACCGTTGGTCGTCGTGAAGCTCATCGCTCCGCCAACAGCCGCGACATCGGCGATCGCGAACGACGTACCCGTCGTGGTCAGGTCGCCACCGGACAGCGTCTGGCTGATCGCCTTGACGTTGGCACCGGACAGGTTCACCGAGATCTGGCTGTTCTCGTCGCCGTCCGCGCCGACCTGGAAGTTCAGGGTGGTGGTGGAACCGTCGAGCAGCTTCGTGCCGTTGAAGTTGGTCGACTTGCCGATCCGGTCGAGCTCGGAGACGAGGCTGTCCGCCTCGGTCTTGATGTTGGCGCGGGCGTCGGTGTTGTTGCTGTCGTTGGCGCCCTGAACGGCCAGGTCACGGAGACGCTGCAGGATCGCGTGGGTCTCGGTGAGCGCGCCTTCGGTGGTCTGAACGACCGAGATGCCGTCCTGTGCGTTCCGGCTGGCGACCTTGAGGCCACCGACCTGCGAGCGCAGGCCCTCCGAGATGGCCAGACCGGCAGCGTCGTCGGCAGCACGGTTGATGCGGAAGCCGCTGGAGAGCTTCTCCAGCGACTTGCTCATCTGACCCTGCGTGACCGACAGGTTGCGGTAGGAGTTGAAGGCGTCGATGTTCTGGTTGATACGAAGACTCATGATGGGTTCCCTCCTGGATTGAGTCGCTTTCGCTTCGCCCATCCTTGGGCTCTGCGAGGTTTCCTTCGGCCGAGCCGGATCCGACTTGAGGGATCCGGGAAAAGAATCTTCGGATCAGGCTCAGGCGGTCGCGTTGAAGGACCGCGTGGCCGGCGCCGCGCGGCCCATCGAGGCGGCGTGGCGCTCCGCGACGGCGGAGAAATAGACCTCGCGTCGACGGTCCGCGCAACCGCCGGGACGGGAGTGCGGCCTGACCAGTTCGGGGTCGAGCTGCGTGTTGATGGCGTCGCGCAGCAGGACCAACGCCTCGGCACGCAACTGCGAGACCCGTGACTCCGAGACGTTCAACTCGGCGGCGATCTCGGCCATCGGGCGCTCGGCCAGGAAGTAGTCCTCCACGACGACGCGCAGTCGCTCGGGCAGCTCGGTGACGGCCTCGATCAGGTAGGTCAACCGCTCACGGTGCTCGACCTCGGCAGCGGGGTCAGGCTCATGGCTCGTGATCAGCTCCTCGAGCACCGACTCGGACCCGGCCTGCAACGAGAGCACGGTGGCCCGGTTCAAGTCATCGTCGTTCCCGATGACCTCGCTCAGGTCGACACCCAGGAGCGAGGCAACCTCGTCGTTGCTGGGGATCCGGCCGAGGTCGGCAGCCAAGCGGTTCCGGGCCTCCTCGATGGTGCGCGCGCGACGACGTACGGACCTGGATGCCCAGTCCACGCTGCGCAGCTCGTCGAGGATGGCGCCGCGGATGCGGGTGGCGGCATAACGTGCGAACGGCACGCCGCGCTCGGCCTCGAAGGCCTGACCGGCCTGGACGAGGGCGGTGAGTCCGGCCGAGGTCAGGTCGTCCCGGTCGACGTGCGAGGGCACACGGCCCATCGTCTCCCGGACGATGTGGCCGACCAGGGCGATGTTCGAGGTGATGAGATCGTCCGGCAAGACCCGAGACGCGGGCGTGGTGCTCATGGCGACAACCATCACCTGCCCGTGCAGCGGAATGAAGAGGAATCGTTTGGTTCTGGCCGGTCGGAGAAGAGGTCGGGACCTTCGTCCCGGTCGACACCACCCACCCGGTCGGCCGATCGGACCTAGTGGGCATGACCCGATCCAACCGGTTCACCCGAACTTCCCAGGGCAGACCACCGCCGGCCGATGGATAAGCAACGGGTCAGACCATCCCC
>DATCYH010000167.1:0-9291 GCA_036570405.1 Nocardioides sp. | reverse complement strand
CGCGACCTTGGTTTTCCCGCGAACCTCGGCGGCATGCTCATCATCGAGTCTGATCGCGGCGAGCTCGCGACCGCCGACATTGCACGTGTCGCGGAGATCTGCTCGAAGGCCGGCGCGATCGAAATCGCCCAGGCCAGCAATCGCGCGGAATCGAATCTCCTTCACGAAGCGCGGCGTCTGGCACTTCCGGCGATGGAAGGGCTCGGAGCGCTCCTTATTGACGACATCGCCGTACCTCGCACCAAATTGGTCGCCCTCCAAGAAGGTCTGGAGACCATCAGCACCCGCCGAAAACTACGCATTGCCACCGTTGGCCACGTCGGGGACGGGAACATGCACCCCGTGGTCATCTTCGATCGCGGCACAGAAGACGTACGGGCCCGATTGGCCTTCGAGGACATCATGGACCTCGGTTTGGGTCTCGGGGGGACGGTGACTGGGGAGCACGGTGTCGGGCTGCTGAAACGGGGCGCCCTCGGCCGCGCACTGGGAGATCTGTTATCGGCGCTGCAACGGCAGATCAAAACTGTTTTCGATCCCCTGGCCATCATGAATCCGGGCAAGGTCTTCAGCTGAGGGCGGCCAAATGCGTCGAGAACTGCAGGTGACCGAGACTGATCGTTTAAGCAACGCGACCTGCGAGTACATCGAGATCCTCCGCTAACACCAACGGTGTCCCTCCCCCTCGGCTACCGCATCCCGGTCGAGAGCGAACTGCCGTTCGAAACGGTCACCAGCGTCTACGCCCGTCCGTCGACTCGCCGCCGCGGAATGGGTGGACGTGGGTGTCGGCGCCGATGACGCCATCGACCACCTCGCGTAGATCGGTCAGACGGTTGATGCGTTCTCTCCTTCGCTGGACGGGACGTGGTTCCGGTCCGGGACGGAGGCTCGGCAGGACTATGACGAGACACATCCGGCACCTCTAACGCCCGGTGGTCAAGCTCCTGATCAGGCCAGCTCCTCCAACCGGGCCCGGGGTCCGTGACCACGAGCGGACACGTCGCAGCGAGGCATCAAGCCAGTCATTCCGGGGGTCACACCCGCGGTCACCAACCCAGCCCAGCACCATCAGGCTGCGAAAGGATCCTCACAGTCACAGGGTCGCCTGTTGGCATCTGTAAGCGAAGTGGTGGCGCAGGCTGCGGATTTCTACTTCTGGCTCGGGACCTTTGCGCAGGTGTTGGTGGCTGACTGGCCTGCGAGCCGGTCGCTGACCCACGCTTGGGCAGGAAGCATGTCGATGGGGTGGGGGAGGATGTGCTGGATACCGAGGCCGAACGTCGGCACCAGTTGCGGGATCGAGCGGTAGGTGAGGTTCGCCCCCAGGTTGCACCACTGCGACGCAAGTTTCTCGACGTCGGCGTGGGGCACGATGTCGTCCTCGGTCCCGGACGCGAGTCGGACAGGGACGTGTGGGCCGATCGTTCCGAGGTCCTGATCGCCGACTGTTCTCTTCAACACCGGGTAACGGGCAATCATCGCGTTCAGGGACTCGCCGCTCTTGGTCCAAGCGGATGTCTTGCGGAGCCCGTAGCGAATGATGGCGTCGATTGTGCATTGCTGGGTGAGCGCGGCGAACGCAGATCGTCCGGTGGCGTTGAGGTTCGTGTCGAGGATGGCCTGGATCCTGGGACTGTCCTGGGCCTGTCCGATCAGGAACCAGCCGATGATGCCGGTGACGATGGTTCCATCGGCCGTTTTCAGCAGGTGTGTCATGTTCGCGGGAGGTGCACCGACGTAGCCAGCAACCAGGTTGACATCGGGTGCATAGCTCGGTTGCAGTTCCAGTGCAGCGCCTGACGCCGCGCCGCCTTCGGAGTAGCCGTAGGTCGAGACGCGGGAACTCGTCGTGACAGTTGCGCCCACGACCTGCGGTGCTGCGCGGGCGGCATCGAGGACTGCTCTACCGATGTCGACTCGGTTGAGGTAAGTGTGAAGGCGGCCAGTGGTTCCCAGGCCGATGTAGTCGGTGACGACAACTGCGATCCCGCGGGCCAAGAGGCCGTAGATCGACGGGGTCTCGATGTCCGCATGCAGTGTCTCGCTCGTCACAATGAGCGGATGGGTCGCTACGTACGACGGCGCACACTGGTCCCCCATTCCCTGGGTTCCCTCGGAGTAGGTCACCAGCGGACGTTGCGATGTGCGGGTCCACTTCACGCTCGGCTCCAAATAAATCCCGCTCACCGCGACCGGCGTACCGGTGGAGTCGGTCGACCGGTACATGATCCGGGTCGCCTTCGCTGGCAGGCTGATGCCTGGCAGTTCCAGACCCAGGACGAGGTGAACCGGCTCCTGGCGGATCAGCGTGCCGTTGACGGACGGCAGCTTGGCAGGCGGGTCGTAGAACGACGGGATCCGAACGCCGCCGTTGGTTTCCGCAACCGAAGGACCCCCCGCGGCAGCGATCAGACCGACGGCAACCAGGCAGACCACGAGCCCAACGGCCGGGCGCCGGCGTGCTGGGGCAGGGCTCCTCACACCCGGGGCCACCTTCGACGAAGTCACAGAGTTCGTCGGGTCTCCTGGTTGATCTTCTGGTTGATGTCATGGTCGTGGCTGCACCTGAGATCGGTGAGCTTGTCCAGAATCTCGGCGCGACGCATCTGGTAGCGCTCAAGCGAAGCGATCTTGATGCTCTCGTAGCCACGAACGATGTCTGGCAGCCCTGCCAACTCGAGCACAATGTCGCGTGTCGCTGGCGACAGCACAGTCAAGGCGGTGGACATCGCCTGCACGTAGTCCTCGATCAGACGGCGTTCTTCGCGTCGAACGTTGTCATACCCGAACAGGTCAAGTCGGGTGCCCCGCAGCGATCGCATCGCGTACAGGACGCGCAGCACCGGCTTGGCCCACCATGATTGAAGGCGGATTTTGTTCTTCAAGCCCATCGCGCGCAGGAGCGGAGGGTGGAGCATGATCGAGTATCGAGCACCGTCGCCGAACTCATCGCGCACCTGCTGCTCGAGGACCGGGTCGATGTGAAGCCGCGCCACCTCGTACTCGTCCTTGTACGCCATGACCTTGTACAGGTGACGCGCGAAGGACTCGGTGATTGCAGTGCTGCCGCCGAGGGCGGCGGCCTCAACTGTGCGTACCTCCTCGACCTCGCGCGTATATCGCTCAGCCCACCGGGCGTTCTGATAGGCGATGAGCTCGTCGACCCGGTGCCGGACGACGTCGCCCAGCTCAGTTCCGGCGACTGCTCCCACCGTCGATGCGATCGTGTGCGTCTTTGCGCTGCGCTTCTTGGAGGTCCCATCGACCGGAGCCGTGATGCCGAAGGCTGCGTGCTGACGACCGAGACGAAACGCCTTCACGTTCCGGTCCACCTGGACGCCGTTGAGGTCTAGTGCCCACTCGATGTCAGCGGGCGAGAGAGGAAGTAGTCCTGCCTGGACGGCCATACCGAGCAGGAAGATGTTGTCGTACTGGTCCTCGCTCAGGTCTGCGGTTGCCGTGACCTCGCGAGCGTCGACGAAGATGTTCTCGGGGCGTGACCCCGACCACTCGATCCGGCTCCTCAGCTCATCCGCTCGAGGGAAAAGTGTCGTGGTGTCGCTCACCATCTGTCCGGTCGCGGTGACCGAGGTCGACACCACTACATATGTCCGATCCTGCGCGATAACAGCCAAGTTCGACTCTGCCGCCGCTACCAGCACGTCGCAGCCGAGATAGAGGTCGCAGCCGCCGGCGCCGATCTTATTCGTGCCGATCATCTCCGACTTCGACATCCGAACGTCGGAGATGACGGCTCCACCCTTCTGCGCCAGGCCGAGCTGGTCGAGGCCTTTGACCTGCAGACCGGCGTGCGTCGCGGCGGCAGCCAGGACCTGCGCCACCGTAACGACACCGGTGCCGCCGACGCCCATGATGCGCATCGAGAAGTCGTCGGCAGAGACAAGAAGACTGGGATCGGGCAAGGACACAGGCGGGACTGCGGTCAACCGAGTGGCCGCCGGCGTGCTTGGCTGCTTGCGTTTCCTGCGGCCGGCCTTCTCGGGGATGACCTCGACGAACGACGGGCAGTCGCCCTTCAGGCAGGAGAAGTCGAGGTTGCATGACGCTTGATGGATCTGAGTCTTGCGGCCGAACTCGGTCTCGGTCGGTCGCACGGATAGACAACCAGACTTAACGCCGCAGTCCCCGCAGCCTTCGCAGACCCGCTCGTTGATGAGGATGCGCGCCTTCGGCGCCTCAACCAGTCCACGCTTGCGCTTGCGGCGCAGCTCGGTAGCGCACTCCTGCTCGTGGATCAGGACGGTGACGCCGCTCGTGCTCGCCAGTTCCTCCTGCACCGGGATCATGTCGTCACGGTGCCGGATGGTGAGCTTGGCCGGCAGACGACGACCGAACGCACGACGACTCTGCTTGGGGTTGTCGCTGGTGATCACGACGCGCTCGACGCCCTCGGCGAGCAGTTCGGCCACGATCTCCGGAACCTTCATTTTGCCGATGGCCTGCTGGCCGCCGGTCATCGCGACGGCGTCGTTGTACAGCAGCTTGTAGGTGATGTGGGACCCGCTGGCGATAGCTGACCGGATCGCCAGCGATCCCGAGTGGTGGAAGGTGCCGTCGCCCAGGTTCTGGAACAGGTGGTCCTGGGTGACGAATGGGGCCATCCCGACCCAGGCTGCACCCTCCCCACCCATCTGGCTGTGCCCGATAGACGGTCCGACCTGTTCTTCCGGCATGAAGGCCACCAAGGCGTGGCAGCCGATGCCGGCGCCGACCAGCGATCCCTCCGGCACCTTGGTGGAACTGTTGTGCGGGCACCCGGAGCAGAATGTGGGTCGGCGCTGCAGGATGGGGAGCAGGGTAGGCACTCGTCTTGCGGCCTTCTGCTGGTCGAGCCAGGTGGTGACCGACCCCGCTCCGCCGTGGTCGCGGATTCTCGGTGCAAGCCGGATCGCGATGTAGTCGGCGGGAAGGTCACCGTCGGCCCGGAACAGCTCCTGTCGCTGTTCGTCCCGCTTACCGACGACCCGCGGTGCATCGGGCCGCCCGTACAGCAGGTCCTTCAGAGCGAGCTCGATGAATGCCTTCTTTTCCTCGACCACGACGATCTCGGTGAGGCCCGTGCTGAACCGGTCGATTATGCCGGGCTCGAGGGGATGGATCATCCCGAGCTTGAGCACTCGGATGCCGCTGCGGGCGAGAACGGCGTCGGTAACGCCCATGTCAGACATGGCCTGCCGGACGTCCAGGTACGTGGCACCTGCACAGATGATGCCCAACGTGGCCTTCGGGTCGCCCATGACTTGGTTGAGGTCGTTAGCCGCCGCGTAGCGTCGGGCGAGCTCCATTCGCTGCCGGACCTGCGTCGCCTCAAGTTTGCTGAGGGTCGGCTGGAGGAGATCGCCCGTCGGTACGTGCACAAACGGCAGACCGTCGAACGTGTTGTCGGGCGAGACCGGCATCACACGTGCGTCGCTCATTCGCACGGTGCCGGAGCCATCGACCACGTTAGTCGCGAGCTTCAGGGCGACCCAGAGTCCGGATACCCGTGACATGGCGATGCCGTGGAGGCCGAGGTCCAGGATGTCCTGCGGGTCGGCAGGCGAGAGACACGGCATGCCGATCTCAGCAATGGCAGGCTCTGAGCTGCTGGGCACGGTGGACGACTTTGCGATGGAGTCGTCGCCGACCAGAGCGAGTACACCGCCCCGGTTATGCGTTCCCCCAAGATTACTGTGGCGGATGGCATCGGTGGCCCGGTCGAGACCGGGCGCCTTTCCGTACCAGATGCCGACCACGCCGTCGCCGATGCGATCGGGCGAGGCGGATGCCATCTGCGACCCCTGAACGGCGTTGGCGGCGAGCTCCTCATTGACACCGGGCTGGAAAACTACGCGGTGCTGGGACAGCCGTTTCGACTGCCTCGACAACTGCTGGTCGAGGCCTGCGAGGGGCGAGCCCTCATATCCCGAGATGAAGATCCCGATATCGAGTCCGCGCCGCTGGTCCAGGCGGCGCTGGTCAAGGGGCAGTCGCACCAGCGCCTGCACGCCGGAGAGGTGAGCCTCGCCGTCGAGCAGGTCGAACCGGTCATCGAGCGGGTTGCCGGTCGCGACGGGGCTGTCGGGGGCGGCGGTGTGAGTCGGCATGGATCCTCTAACTGAGACTAAGTTTGGGATTATCCCCACTATGCTGGGCGGACATCAGATATTCCATAGGTGAAGTCCCGATTCACAGGAGGGCCGGGCGCGCATGGTTGGTGATAATCACGAACTGAACACTCAGGGCTGGTTGGCGGTGCAGCGGATTTGCCGAGCAATGCTGGACGAGGTGGCCGAAATCGCCAACACGGTCACGGCATCCATCCGCACGGCTCAGCCCGTGTACTCGGTCATTCCGGAAATAGCCCACCGCGCCGCAGTAGAGGTGCAGGTGCGCAACAAATTGCGCGCATTGTCGGAGCAGCGCGGGCTGAGCACGTCGGAGCTGGAGGCGGCGACCGATCTCGCCGCCGAGCGGGCCGCCGGCGGCATACCGATCGACGCCTTGATCGCGGCCTACCAAGCGGCGGACACCGTGATATGGCGGATCGTGGTCGAGCGATCCACGCCCGAGGTGGTGGCACTTCTGCCGCGCATCGGCACTCTCATGTTCGAGGCGATCAGCGAGACCACTACGGCGATGGCTGGGGCTCACAGCAGCGTGGCTCGGGCCATCGACGGCGGCAGGATCACGCTGGCCCACCACTTCCTCGAGTGTCTCGAAGATCCCGAGCAACGATCCGCGGCGTCGACCATCGCGGTACGGCTCCACCTCGACCCGGCGGGAGATTTCATCGGTCTCGTCTGGAGGCCTGACTCGGACCGCACGGACCTCGCGGGACACGGCACCGTGTCGACGCTGCCACCGCAGCTCGCTGATGACGTCGTCAGCCGCTCGGTGGCAGGCGGCCGGATGGAGATGATTACCCAGAGCGAACGGGTGCCGGCGCTCGTCGCAAGCGGTGTAGCGGCAGGAGCGCTCGAGGGTCTTTGGGGAGTCGGACTAGCGCGGCGGGGGCTCGACGGAGCGGGTCAAAGCCTCGGAGATGCTCGCCTGGCCCTTGGCTGCTCATCCGCCGACCGCCCGATCCGCACCTTCGAGGACGCCTGGTACGAGGCGGTCGTGCTGGCGGAGCGGGCGCGATTCGACGTGCTGCTGGCACCAGCCGTAGGTGTTGCACGGGCCCATCCGCACCTGGCCGAGACAATCATTGCCTTCGCGGCTGCCGACATGTCGATTGCTGCGACAGCTCCAGTGGTCCACGTCCATGCCAACAGCGTGACCTACCGACTGGATCGCTGGTCGCGGCTCACCGGACTCGAGGCGCGGTCGTTCGATGGGCTCTCTCGATCCGTCATCGCTTGCCACCTGGCTGGAACGGCGCACGACTAAGGACCAAGACGCTTGGTTCGCCGCGCATCGCGTCAAAGACGTCTACCCCAAGCACGGGTGCGGCAATCTCTCAAGGCCATTGTGGATCGCGGCCTTGCCTTTGCTGCTCGGCACTCGTGGCGCAGGGTTCGATGACCATCTGCTGGCTCTGAGCTCGAGGCTTCCACGCTGACTCGACATGTGGGCCTCACTAACGAATGTCCTTGCAGACCGTGCCGCCCTTTATGACGCTGGCGATGTTCGCGGGGTCGGCCAACAAGCGGGGATCGTCGAGTGGGTTGCCATTGACGAGGATGAGGTCGGCGATCTTGCCCGGTTCGAGGGTGCCCAGCTCCTTGTCGAGCCGCAGGACTCTCGCGTTGTCCCGCGTTGCCGTTAGTAGAGCCTGCTCGGCGCCAACCACCTCCGCGACCAAGGCTGTCTCCAAGCCGTACTCCTTCTGGTCCGGGCCGATGAGGTCAGCGCCTGCTCCGACGAGGAGTCCGTGCTCGTGGCCCACCTTGATCGCGTTCCGCATCCCTGTCTCCACGCCTTCCACGCGCGAGAGAACGGCGTCGTCGAGGAAGTGGGCGTAGGTCGAGTAGACGTGCGCCACCGTCAACGTCGGGACGATAGCCGCACCCGCCGCCTTCACGGCCAGCGCTGCCTCGTCATCGAGCCCGGTGGCGTGCTCGAAGCACGTCACTCCGGCCTCGAGCCCGCGCATGATGCCAGCCTTGTTGTGCGTGTGGATCGTGACGTACGTGTGACGGGCCTCGGCCTCCTCGACGGCAGCGCGCATCTCGCCGATCGTGAACTGCGTGTCGCTCAGCGCGTCGCTGGAGGACGTGACGCCTCCCGTGGCGCACATCTTCAGGAATGAGGCGCCGCGTTTGAAGGCCAGGCGCGCAGCAGCTCTGACGGCATCCTCGCCGTCGCAGATGGACGTCACGATGGCGAGACCGGGGACGCCTTGATGGTGCGCGCAGGGGTCGGGAACGTAGGCCGGCCGGAAGTCCGCGTGCCCGCCCATCTGGACGAGGATGGGACCGCAGACCTGAAGGCGCGGTCCCTGTGCGATCCCCTTCTCGATGGCGGAAACGACGCCGCCATCGAGCGCGCCCGTCTCTCGGCAGGTCGTGAAGCCGAGGTCGAGAACGCGTCGGCAGTGCTCGAAGATCCACGCGGCTACCTCGCCGGCGGGTGGCTCGTCGCCGGCACCGATGTCGACGCCTCCCAGGTGGGTGTGTGCGTTGATCAGACCGGGCAGGACCGTGCGGCCTTCTGCATCCAGGACGACGTCGTCGCGCGAGGGGCGCTGGACTCCGACCTCGACGATCCGTGAGTCCTCAAACGTGACCACCAAGCCGTCACGAAGGTCGGCGCCGGTCCCGTCGAACACGAGGCCGTTTACGACGTGGGTCACTGCCATGGGGTCTCCTTCAGAAGGTTGGGACGTGTCACAAAGCGTCAGATCCGTAGAACCGTCAGGTCGCGATCGGCGTACGTGCGGGCGCAGCAGTCTCTTCCCAGCTTGCCCACCTTGGTGACGCTGAGTGGATCGACTGGCGAGCGCCCGGACGCCCGGAGGTCTCGGAGTCGCAAGTCGTGGTTGACCAGCTCGCGGCCAGCGGGGCGCGGTCCTAGGTCGCAGCACTGTTCATGAGGGCGCGGAGGCCTCGGACGAACACTAGTCGCGGGTTAAGGGCGTCATGCCCGCCCGGAACTTCGTAGTAGTCGACGACGATGCCGCGGTCGCGCGCGACCTCATGCATGCCGCGTGCCACCTGGATCATGCTCACAGGGCTGGCGGAGTCTCCCAAGACCTGGTCCGACTCGAGGGTCCCGACAGAAAGGAACATCCTTCTCGGGAGCTCTTCACGCGTTGCGTACTCCTGAGTGAGGAACTGGGCGACG
>DATCYH010000166.1:0-2895 GCA_036570405.1 Nocardioides sp. | reverse complement strand
GCCGCCACGCGGCTGGCGACGCGGACTCGCTCGTGTCGGACCTGGGCCTCACGGGCGCCCCGTTCATCAACGTCCACAACGGATGCGGGACCGGTGGCTCGGCGCTCATCTCGGCGCGGAGCGCCCTCCTGTCCGGCCAGTACGACCTCGGCATGGTGGTCGGCTTCGACAAGCACCCGCGCGGCGCATTCGCCACCAAGCCGTCGAGCCTCGGCATCGGCGACTGGTACGGCGAGACCGGGATGATGATCACGACTCAGTTCTTCGCCCAGAAGATCGTCCGCTACATGGAGCAGCACGACATCGGCCAGGAGACGCTGGCCGCGGTGGCGGAGAAGTCGTTCTCCCTGGGTGCGGCCAACCCCAACGCCTGGCGGCGTACGCCCATGTCGCGCCAGCAGATCCTCGACGCACCGATGGTCAACTGGCCGCTGACGCAATACATGTTCTGCTCCCCCGGCGAAGGTGGCGTCGCCCTCGTGCTCGCCCGCGGCGAGGTGGCACACAAGTACACCGCGAACCCGATCTACCTGCGGTCTGCCGAGTTCCGCTCGCGTCGGTTCGGCTCCTTCGAGGTCTTCAGCCCGTGGACCACGCCGGAGACCCTGTCGGGGCCGACCGGCGACGCCTCGGCGGCAGCCTTCGCGGCCGCCGGCATCGGGCCCGAGGACGTCGACGTCGCTCAGATCCAGGACACCGAGTCCGGTGCCGAGCTCATGCACATGGCGGAGACCGGGCTCTGTGCCCACGGAGAGCAGGAGAAGCTGATCCTGACCGGGCAGACCCGCCCGGACGGCTCCCTGCCCATCAACACCGACGGCGGCGTGATCGCCAACGGGGAACCCATCGGGGCCACCGGCCTGCGACAGGTCTTCGAGTCCGTCCTGCAGCTGCGGGGTGACGCCGGTGACCGTCAGGTCCCCGGCCGCCCGAAGACCGGCTTCACGCACGTGTACGGCGCGCCGGGCATCAGTGCCTGCACGGTGCTCAGCCGTTGAGAACGCCAACCACCACACAGAACCAGGAGAACGCCATGACGTGGGGATTCGAGACCGACCCGGACTACCAGAAGGATCTGGACTGGGCCGAGGAGCTGGTCCGGACCGAGATCGAGCCCGTCGACCAGCTGGTCGAGCACGCCTGGGACGTCAACGACCCGGTGCGCAACGCGCTCATCAGGCCGCTGCAGGAGAAGGTGCGCGAGCGTCAGTTGTGGGCCTGCCACCTCGGACCGGAGCTGGGCGGACCCGGCTATGGCCAGCTCAAGCTGGCCCTGCTCAACGAGGTGCTCGGACACACGCACTCGGGCCCGGTCGTGTTCGGCAACCAGGCACCGGACTCCGGCAACGGCGAGATCCTCGCTCACTACGGGACGCCCGAGCTGAAGGAGCGCTACCTGAAGCCGCTCATCGAGAACGAGATCGTCTCCTGCTACTCGATGACCGAGCCCCAGGGCGGGTCGGACCCGACGGCGTTCGTCACCCGGGCCGTCGAAGACGGCGACAGCTGGGTCATCTCGGGTCAGAAGTGGTTCTCCTCGCACGCGCGCTTCTCGAGCTTCTTCATCGTCATGGCGGTCACCGACCCCGATGCGGACCGACACCACCGGGCATCGATGTTCGTGGTTCCGGCCGACACCCCCGGCATCGAGATCATCCGCAACGTGGGCGTCTACGGACACGACGAGATCGAGGGGACGCACGCCTACGTCAACTACAACGATGTCCGGATCCCGAAGGACCACCTCCTCGGCAATCGCGGTGAGGGATTCGCCGTCGCCCAGACCCGCCTCGGCGGCGGACGCATCCACCACGCGATGCGGACGGTCGGTCTGATGCGCGAGTCGATCGACATGATGCTCGAGCGGGCGGTCTCCCGGAAGAGCGGCACGGGCACCCTCGCCGACCGGCAGCTCGTCAAGACGATGATCGCCGACTCGTGGATCCAGTACCAGCAGTTCCGCCTGCTCGTGCTGCAGACGGCGTGGAAGATCGACCGCTACCAGGACTACCGCAAGGTCGTCACCGACATCTCCGCCGTGAAGGCCGCGATGCCCAAGGTGCTCGGAGACGTCGTGGGTCGTGCGATCCAGCTGCACGGATCGCTCGGCATCTCGACCGAGCTGCCGCTGGGGACGTGGTCCGCCGAGGTGCACCACATGGCCCTCGCGGACGGGGCGACCGAGCTGCACCAGCTCCAGGTCGCCAAGCAGCTGCTGCGCGGGGCCACCCCGGCACCGGGCCTGTTCCCGACGCGTCACAAGATCGCCCGACGCGAGGCTGCCGAGCTCAAGCTCGCCGACCGTCTCGCCACGCTCGACGACCTGGTCGGTGCCGAATGAGTGGGGCGACAGTCGACTCGAGCGTCGAGGCCACGACCGAGACCGCGCCGGTCCGGGCGGGTGAGGAGCTCGACTGGCCCCGGCTGGAGTCGTTCCTCCGTGAGCACGTGGACGGGCTCGAGGGTGAGTTCTCCGTGCTGCAGTTCCCACGGGGTTCGGCCAACCTGACCTATCAGGTGACGATCGGCGACACGCGTCTCGTCGTACGACGTCCACCGCTCGGTCAGGTCGCACCCGGGGCACACGACATGGTGCGCGAGCACCGCGTGCTGTCCAGGCTGCACGCGCAGTATGACCGTGCGCCGAGGGCCCTGGCCCTGTGCGAGGACGTGGACGTCCTCGGCGCTCCCTTCCTGGTCTCGGAATATCGCAGTGGAGTGGTGATCTGGGGAGAGATCCCCGAGAGCATGACGCACCGCGCCGATGCCGGACGGGCCGTCGGGTTCGCCGTCGTCGAGGCGCTCGCCGACCTGCACGAGGTCGATGCCGAGACGGTCGGCCTCGGAGATCTCGGGCGCCCCGACGGCTATCTGGGACGCCAGGTCGACGGCTGG
>DATCYH010000165.1:0-2096 GCA_036570405.1 Nocardioides sp. | reverse complement strand
CGCCGTTCGTCAACTGGACACGGGTCTGCGGCACGGCGATGTCTGGCCGACTGCCGGAAACGTGGATGCGGGTGTGGGCGTCATGGACGGTCATCGGTTGCTCCTTGTTGTTGGGGTTGCTCAGTCATGGGTTGGTCAGTGGGATGGGTGTGAGGCGGCCACGTGGGCGATCGGGCCCCTGCCTCGGCCGAGCTCCCAGCGCCGGCTCAGGGCAAGCTGTTGAGAGGTGTACGCCGCGGCGCACCGGCAGGCGGTCTCCAGCTCGATCCCCTGTGCCAGCAGGGATGCGAGCGCTGCTGAGTAGGTGCACCCGGTGCCGTGGTCGTTCTCCGTCGCGAGCGCGGGATGGCTGAGCGCGACCGGTGTCTGACCCAGTAGCGCCAGCCAGTCGGTACAGGTGCCGGTGGTCCCGCCCCCGGTGACCACGACGGCCGGGCCTCCTGCGGACCCCGCACCACCACACTGGGCCGCCAGCCTCGCGGCGAGCTCCTCGGGCGGGAATCCGCAGGCACCGTCCACCCCGAGCAGGGCGGCAGCCTCCTCAACGTTCGGGGTAACCACGGTGGCGATCGGTAGCAGGTGATCGACGTAGGCCGCACGCACCGACTCGTCCCCCAACACTGCCCCCGAGGTGGCGATCAGGACCGGATCGACCACGAGGCGAAGGTGTCCGAGCCGCTCGGCAACGAGCCGGACCACCTCGGGCGAGCCGAGCATCCCGGTCTTCACACTGGCCACGGTCAAGTCGTCCAGCACTGCGGCGATCTGCTCGTCGATCATGTCGAGCGGTGGCACGTGGACGGCGTGGACACCGGTGGTGTCCTGAGCGGTGATCGCGGTGACCACGCAGGCACCGTGGGCGCGATGGGCGGCGATCGTGGCGAGGTCAGCGGCCAGTCCTGCCGCGCCTCCGGAGTCGGTGCCGGCCACGGCCAGGACGACGGGCGGATCGGTACTCATGCGGCCTCCTCGAGCAGGGCGGCGACGACGGCACCGGGCTCTGCGGCGCGCATCACGGCGCCCATCACCGCCACTCCGTGGGCGCCAGCATCGCGTGCCGCGCGAGCGTTCTCGGGCGTGATCCCGCCGAGGGCGTAGGCCGGCACCGGGTGGTCGGCGTACGCGTCCGGGTCCAACGCCGGACCGTGGCCGGGCTTGCTCGGCGTGAGCGCGAAGGGCGAGAGCGTCACATAGTCGACGCCGTCGGCTGCGGCTCGGCACACCTCCCTCCGGGTGTGGCAGGAACGGCCCAACAGCTGGTGCGCCGTGCCCGTCGCCGGGGGGTGGCAGGGATCCGCCGGCTGGTGCAGGCCGTGCGCAACCGGATCGGTGATGCGTGAGGAGACCACGGTCAGACCGGGAACCCCGACCAGCGCCTCCACGAGCGCGTGCCGGGCGTCCCGCGGCAGGTCGTGCTCGCGGACCACCACATGGGTGAGCCCCGCCTGCACGCACTCGCTGACCGTCCGGACCAGCCCTCGTCCCAGTCTGAGCTGCGACCGGTCGGTGAGCAGAAGAAGCCGCGGCAACTGCGGGGCGGTCGGTGAGATCGGCCCGGTCATGCGATCAGCCCCCGGGTGGGGCTGGACGCCCTGGCCACCGTCCGTCGCGGGATCCGTCCTGCCGAGCGGGCCGCCAGCCCGGCTTCGACCCCGAGCCGCAGGGCTCGCGCCATCGCCACTGGGTCGTCGGCCCTGGTGACCGCGCTGGCTGCCAGCACCGCGGAGCATCCCAGCTCCATGGCCAGCGCGGCATCGGAGGCGGTGCCGATGCCCGCATCGAGGACGACGGGTACGTCGACCGCCGCCACCACCGATTCGATGGCGTGCGGGTTCAGGATTCCCAGCCCGGAACCGATCGGCGAGCCCAACGGCATCACTGCGGCGCACCCCGCGTCAGCAAGCCTGCGGGCCAGCACCGGGTCGTCGTTGGTGTAGGGCAGGACGGTGAATCCCTTGCGGACAAGGGATTCGGCGGCCTCGAGGAGCTGGGTTCCGTCCGGCATCAGGTTGGTCTCGTCACCGATCACCTCGAGCTTGATCCAGTCGGTCCCGAGCGCCTCCCGCGCCAGCTCGGCGGTCAGGATCGCCTCGCGG
>DATCYH010000164.1:0-4340 GCA_036570405.1 Nocardioides sp. | reverse complement strand
CTGCCCATGCCGTGGCCGAGCGATAGCGGGTCGGAACCGGTCGGTTGAGGGCCTCGGGTGCAGCTGAGGGGAGTGTCTGGGTCATGTCCCGATGATAAAGTGAGTAATTGCTCGTTTTCTACTCGCATTCCACGCCGAGCCCGTCAGTGCCAAGGAGTCCAGATGCCGACCCGGAAGCCGCCGGTCCAGCAGCGTTCGCGCCAGACGATGGACCGGCTGCTCAACGCCACCGCCCAGGGCCTGGCCGATCGGGGGTATGCGGGGCTGACCACCAACCACGTCGCTGCCGAGGCAGGGGTGAGCGTGGGGTCGCTCTATCGCTGGTTCGCCGACAAGGGCGAGCTCGTGGAGGGCCTGCGCCAGCGCTCCAACGACACGATCCTTACCGACCTTTCCGCCACGCTGGTCCGCACCACATCGCTGCCGACCCGGGAGGCGGTCGGTCTGGTGCTGACCCGCCTGGTCGAGCTGCTCGACGAGCACTCCGTCGTGGTGGGGGCACTGCTGCGCGAGGCACCACTGGGCACGCACCAGAACCTGCTTCCCGACGTCGAGCACCGGCTGGCCGGTTATGTCCGGGTCTTCGTGCTCCAGCACGCACCCGGACTGAGCGAGGTCGAGCGCGAGACCCGGATCCACCTCGCGCTCGGCATCGCCCTTGGGACCTGCCTGCGGATCGTCTTCGACCGCCCCGAGGGGGTCGATGCCGGGCGGCTGCTCGAGATGACCGCGGACCTTCTGGCGCTGGGCCTCTCCGTGCCGGGACCCGACTGAGGGCGAACGCAGGTGCTGCCTGGTTCCCCCTGGTCCTCGCTGGTCCTGGCTGGGATCACTCGCCCGATGAGCGCAGGTCGGCGCGGCACCGCTCGGCTATCCCGGCCAGGTCGGCCAGGGTCGCGTCGATGTCGAGCCGCTGCTGCTCCAGTGCCCTGCGCCGGATCTCGCACTGATCGATGAGGAACTCGAGCTGGCCCGCCTCGCCAGGCGGTTCGTCATACATGTTCACGATCGTGGCGATCTCGTCCAGGCTGAAGCCGACCCGGCGGCCCCGCAGGATCAGCTCGAGACGGATCCGGTCGCGCTGGTGGTACTGGCGTTCGGTGCCCACCCGCACCGGATGCAGCAGGCCCAGGTCCTCGTAGTGGCGCAGGGTGCGCAGGGTGAGGCCGTAGTCGTCGGCGAGCTGTCGGATCGTCCAGGTCATCACGACTCCTGTCTCGCGACTGCTCTGCGCCGCCGGGGTTGCTTTACGTCGACGTAAGCGTAGGACCATGCTGGGGTCGTAGCCGATCCCCGACGAAGAGGTCCTGCCATGTCCTTCGAACTGTCCCGTGAGCACGAGGAGTTCCGCCGCTCCGTGCGCGACTTCGCCGAGGCCGAGATCGCACCGCACGTCGCACAGTGGGACAAGGAGCATCACTTCCCGGTCGACGTCGTGCACAAGATGGGCGCACTCGGCCTCTTCGGACTCACCTCCCCCGAGGAGTTCGGTGGCGCCGGACTCGCACCCGAGGACGGGCCGTTCACCTCGCTGTGCCTGGCCATCGAGGAGCTCGGCCGGGTCGATCAGTCGATGGGCATCACCCTGGAGGCCGGCGTCGGGCTGGGCATCAACCCGATCCTCACCTTCGGCAACGACGAGCAGAAGCAGACCCACCTCCCGGACCTGGTGGCCGGTCGCAACCTCGCCGGCTTCGGCCTGCCCGAGCCCGGCGCCGGCTCGGACGCAGGGGCCACCAAGACCAAGGCCGAGCTCGTCAACGGCGAGTGGGTCATCAACGGCTCCAAACAGTTCATCACCAACTCGGGTTCGGCGATCACCTCGCTGGTCACCGTCACTGCGCGCACCGGCACCCGGGAGAACGGCACGGCCGAGATCAGCACCATCATCGTGCCCTCGGGCACGCCCGGGTTCACTGCCGAGAAGGGCTACGACAAGCTCGGCTGGCACATCTCCGACACCCACCCGCTCAGCTTCGAGGACGTCCACGTCCCCGAGGCCAACCTGCTCGGACAGCGCGGCCGCGGCTTCGCCCAGTTCCTGGCCACTCTCGACGACGGCCGCATCGCCATCGCCGCACTTGCCGTCGGCCTGATCCAGGCCTGCCGCGACCTGTGCGTGGAATATGCCCTCGACCGGCAGACCATGGGTGGCCCGATCGGACGCAAGCAGGGGGTCGCCTTCCAGATCGCCGACCTCGACGTGATGCTGCAGGCCGGGCGCCTGCTGACCTACCGGGCTGCCGCCATGAAGGACGCCGGGGCACCGGTCAACGAGCTCAAGCACGCGGCGTCGGTGGCCAAGCTCTACACCTCCGAGTCGGCGGTCACCGCCACCCGCATCGCCACCCAGGTCTTCGGTGGTTACGGGTTCATGGAGGAGTACCCCGTGGCCCGGTTCTATCGCGACGCGAAGATCCTGGAGATCGGTGAGGGAACTTCCGAGGTGCAGCGGATGCTTATTGCGCGCGGACTCGGGCTTCCCGTCGAGTAGCCTGACGCCATGGGTCCAAAGGCCAGACGTCTCCTCGACGAGACGCTCCGCTTCATGGCGGTGGGCGGCGTCGCTACGTTCGTGGCCTTCGTGATCTTCAACTTCTTGGTGCACGGGGTCTTCCTGACCCAGGATCCGTGGATGCACAGCCATCCGACGCTGGCCTATGTCGTGGCCAACACGGTGGGCATGGTGATCAGCTATCGCGGCACCAAGTCGTGGGCGTTCAAGAACCGGGAGACCTCACACGCGGACGGCGGCCGGACGGCGTACGTCGCCATCAACCTGGCCACGATGACCCTGCCCATCGCCTGCCTGTGGATCAGCCGCAACCTGCTCGACCAGGACTCCGCGTTCGCCGACAACATCGCGGCCAACGTGGTGGGCCTGGGACTCGGCATGGTCGCGCGGTTCTACCTCTTCCGGCAGGTCATCTTCAGCCAGAAGAACTACGCCCCCACCGCGTTCGCCGGCACGACGACGATGCCGATCCCCGGCAACTCGATGGTCGTTCGGGGCAGGCACCGCGGCGAGTCAGGCCCGCCAGAGTCCGACCCAGGCAACGTCTAGCCCGGCCAGGAGCTCACGGAGCAGCGGCAGGCTGACGCCCACGACGTTGTGGTGGTCGCCCTCGATCCGGGTGACGAACGCGCCGCCGAGCCCGTCGATGGTGAAGGCTCCGGCCACGTGCAGGGGCTCGCCGGTGGCGACGTACGCCGCGATCTCGTCGTCATCGACATCGGCGAAGTGGACCGTGGTCGAGGCAGCCGCCGAGGCAGTGCGTCCGCTGGGCACGTGGTGCAGGGCATGGCCGGAGTGCAGCACCCCGCTGCGGCCGCGCATGGCGCGCCACCGGGCAGTCGCCTCCTCGGGAGTCCCGGGCTTGCCGAGCGCCTCGCCGTCGAGCTCGAGGACCGAGTCGCACCCGAGGACGACCACGTCGCGTCCCTGGACGCCGGGAGCGACCGCGGCCGCCTTCAACCGGGCGAGCTCCAGGGCCAGCTCGGCTGGTGGCAGGGCAGCGACCTGCGACTCGTCGACGCCGGAGACGATCACCTCGGGGTCGATGCCGGCCGCCCGCAGGGTGGCCAGCCGGGCCGGCGACGCGGAGGCCAGGACCAGCGACGTCATCAGATCCGGGCCAGGGCAGCGGTGAGCGGGTCCAGGCCGAGGGAGCCGAGGTCGAGGGCGGCGCGGTGGAATGCCTTGAGGTCGAAGTCGGCGCCCTTGCGTGCCTCCGCGTCGTCACGGGCCTCGAGCCAGATCCGCTCCCCGACCTTGTACGACGGGGCCTGTCCGGGCCAGCCGAGGTAGCGGTTCACCTCGAAGACGATCGTCGGGTCGTCCATCCGGCAGTGCAGGCGCATGAACTCCAGGCCCAGGGCGGGAGTCCAGGTCTCACCGGGGTGGAAGGCCGTGCCGTTCGGGCCCAGGGTGTTGTCGGGAATGGTGAGCTCGAGGTGCATCCCGATGTCGATGATCACGCGTGCGGCGCGGAAGCTCTGGCCGTCGAGCATGCCGAGTCGGTCGGCCGGGTCCTCGAGATAGCCGAGATCCTCCATCAGTCGCTCGGCATAGAGTGCCCAGCCCTCGCCGTGGCCGCTGACCCAGCACATCAGGCGCTGCCAGCGGTTCAGGGACTCCTTGCGGTAGGCGGTCTGGGCCACCTGCAGGTGATGGCCGGGGACGCCCTCGTGGAAGACCGTGGTCACCTCGCGCCAGGGGGAGAAGCTGTCAATGCCATCAGGCACCGACCACCACATTCGCCCCGGTCGTTCGAAGTCCTCCGAGGGGCCGGTGTAGTAGATGCCGCCGTCGTTGGTCGGCGCGAGCATGCACTCGATCC
>DATCYH010000163.1:0-2960 GCA_036570405.1 Nocardioides sp. | reverse complement strand
TATGTCCAGAGCCGGATCTTCTTCGCTCACCTGCAGGCTGCCGCTTCCGAGCTGGCCGCCCGACAGAAGGCGATGAAGTCTGCGACCGACAACGCGGACGAGCTCATCAAGAAGTACACCCGTATTGCCAACCAGGCCCGTCAGGCCGGCATCACCCAGGAAATCAGCGAGATCGTCGGTGGCGTCAACGCGCTTGCCGATGCCAACGCCGGCCAAGACTGAAGCGGAGAAGTGAGAGAAGACATGACTGCCACTGTCAATGAGGCCACCGAGACCACCGCTGGTGGCATCGGTCGCATCGCCCGGGTCATCGGCCCGGTCGTGGACATCGAGTTCCCGACCGACAACATGCCGGGCATCTACAACGCCCTCGAGTGCACCTTCGAGCTGGGGGGTGAGTCCAAGACGATCATCCTCGAGGTCGCCCAGCACATCGGTGACGGGATGGTCCGCGCCATCTCCATGAAGCCGACCGACGGACTGGTCCGTGGCGGCCAGGTCGTCGACACCGGTGAGTCGATCACCGTCCCCGTCGGTGACGCCACCCTCGGCAAGGTGTTCAACACCACCGGTGACTGCCTCAACCTTGAGGACGGCGAGACCCTCGAGGTCAGCGAGCGCTGGGGCATCCACCGCAAGGCGCCGGCCTTCGACCAGCTGGAGTCGAAGACCCAGATGTTCGAGACCGGGATCAAGGTCATCGACCTGCTCACCCCGTACGTGACCGGTGGAAAGATCGGTCTGTTCGGTGGTGCCGGTGTGGGCAAGACCGTGCTGATCCAGGAAATGATCGCCCGTGTGGCCAAGAACCACGGTGGTGTGTCGGTTTTCGCCGGTGTCGGCGAGCGCACCCGTGAGGGCAACGACCTCATCGTCGAGATGGAAGAGGCCGGCGTCATCGGCCAGACCGCTCTGGTCTTCGGCCAGATGGACGAGCCGCCGGGCACGCGTCTTCGCGTCGCGCTCTCCGCGCTGACGATGGCGGAATACTTCCGCGACGTGAAGAACCAGGACGTGTTGCTCTTCATCGACAACATCTTCCGGTTCACCCAGGCAGGTTCCGAGGTCTCCACGCTGCTCGGTCGGATGCCGTCCGCGGTGGGTTACCAGCCGAACCTCGCCGACGAGATGGGTCTGCTCCAGGAGCGGATCACCTCGACGCGTGGTCACTCGATCACCTCCATGCAGGCGATCTACGTGCCCGCCGACGACTACACCGACCCGGCACCGGCGACCACCTTCGCCCACCTGGACGCGACCACCGAGCTCTCGCGTGAGATCGCCTCGCTCGGTATCTACCCGGCCGTGGACCCGTTGACGTCGACGTCGCGAATCCTGGACCCGCAGTACATCGGCGCGGACCACTACAACACCGCGGTGCGCATTAAGTCGATCCTGCAGCGCAACAAGGAGCTCCAGGACATCATCGCGATCCTCGGTGTCGACGAGCTCTCCGAGGAGGACAAGGTCATCGTCTCGCGGGCGCGTCGCATCCAGCGGTTCCTCTCGCAGAACACCTACGTTGCCAAGCAGTTCACCGGCATCGAGGGTTCGACGGTCTCGATCGGCGACACGGTTGAGGCGTTCACCAAGATCGCCGACGGTGAGTACGACCACGTTGCCGAGCAGGCATTCTTCATGTGCGGCGGCCTCGACGACGTCGAAGCCAAGTGGGCCGAGATCCAGAAGAACCTGTGATGGCTGACGCACTGCGAGTCGAACTGGTAGCAGCCGACCGCCTGGTGTGGTCGGGCGAGGCCAAGATGGTCGTCGCCCGCACCACTGAGGGTGACGTCGGTGTGCTTCCGGGCCACGCTCCGATGCTCTCGCTGCTCATCGAGGGTGTCGTCGACATCCAGACCCCCGAGGGTGAGACCTGGGTCGCGGCCGTCGCACAGGGATTCCTGTCAGTGGCCAACAACCGGGTCTCGATCCTCTCGGAGTATGCCGAGATGTCGCACGAGATCAACCTCGAGAAGGCCCGTCACGATCTGGAGCGCGCACACGCTGCAGGCGAGAACGACGACGCGGCCCAAGAGGCCGTCAGGCACGCCGAGGCACGCATCCGCGCTGCGGAGAAGGCCTCCTGAAGCACCCGTTCACCCTCCCGCTAGAGTGACGCCACGCGCGTCATTCTGGTTGGGAGGGTGAATGCCACTCTGGCAATGGATCGTCGATCTGGTCGTCGTCCTGCTCGTCCTCCTCGTCGTCTGCGGTTGCGCCCTGGTCATTCGTCGCCGGATGATCTCGCGCAACGGCGGCACGTTCGAACTCAGCATCCGCGCCCGGTCTGCACAGACCGGGCGCGGCTGGGTTCTCGGGCTCGGCCGCTACTCCGGCGAGCAGCTCCAGTGGTTCCGGATCTTCTCCCTGGCCCCGGGCCCGCGGCGGTCGTGGCACCGCTCCGAGCTGAGCTATTCGGGTCGTCGCCAGCCGGCCGAGAGCGAGCAGATGGCGCTGTATGCCGATCACGTCATCGTCATGGTCGCCACCCCCGACGGGCGGATCGAGATGGCGATGAACTCGGCGTCCCTGATGGGCTTCCAGTCCTGGCTGGAGTCCGCACCTCCGGGCGCGGACTGGACCCGGCGTCGCCCTCAGCTCTGAGCCCCGCATAGGTTGGGGCATACACCCAGTCAGCGAGGAAAGGGAGAACGTGGCGGGGACCGCGATCGAGATCAAGAATCTGACCAAGACGTTCGGCGCCGTGCGTGCCGTGGATGACCTCTCCTTCACCGTCCGGCCGGGCGTGGTGACGGGCTTCCTGGGCCCCAACGGTGCAGGCAAGACCACGACGCTCCGGATGTTGTTGGGACTCGTGGCGCCCGACAGTGGCACGGCCACCATCGGGGGTCAGACGTATGCCGACATTCCTCGCCCGGCCTCGGTCGTCGGAGCAGCCCTGGAGGCGGCCAGCTTTCACCCCGGCCGTTCTGCGCTGAACCACTTACGGGTCCTGG
>DATCYH010000162.1:0-2679 GCA_036570405.1 Nocardioides sp. | reverse complement strand
TCTGTCGGTCATGATCCGAACTCGTTCAGTGAATCCGGTCGTGATTGCGCCGTTGTATGCATCGATCCATGCTTGTACAAGCTCCACGGGCGTCACCTCTGCAGCGGGCTGCGCCTCCGGCAAGTCCGAGTCACTATCACTCAGCGATGCCGACGGTGATGCACTGGGCGTTGGCTCATCCGACTTCGAGTCGCCATCCTCGCAGGCAGCCAGCAACACCAGCGGCACGCACACAAGGCCGACAAGTCCGTGTCGCACTGATTTCATCTGACCGCCCTCTTCCCGAGATGGCGCCGGAACGGTGACGCCGGGCAACACAATAGGCCGATCGTTGCGACCCCGAACAGCCCTCAGCGTCGGCTTGTGAGCAACTTCGGCGGTCAGCATCGCGCGAGCTCCGTCAGTCGCCAACCGTCCCGACCAGTGCTCACGAACCCCAGGTCGAGGAGAACCTTCAACGTTTCCTCCACCGTCTTCACGCTCAAGCCGGCGACACGCGCTATCGACTCGGGACCGACTTCCTGGGCCGCCGGAACTGCGTCCAACACTTGCGCCTCTCGTTGGCTCAACCGGTCTCGAGGCTGCTCGGGAGCCCGCGGCTCGAGGAGCAGATGCTCGCCCGAGATGCCGATGAGTTCCAGCACGTCCTCTCCCCTGGTGACCAGGGTGGCCGCCCCTGTGCGGATCAGCTGGTGCACGCCTGCCGAGGTCTCACTCGTCACCGGCCCGGGAACGCCCATCAACGGCCTGCTCAACCGGGTCGTCCAGTTCGCTGTACTCAGCGCACCGGACCTGATCGCGGCCTCCACCACCACAGTGCCCATCGACAACCCGGCGATGACCCGGTTCCTCGACAGGAACCGGTGGCGCATCGGCGAACATCCGAGCGAGAGTTCGGAGACCACAGCCCCGTGCTCGCCGATCCAACGAATCATGTTCTGGTGGGCGGCTGGATAGACGCGGTCGAGACCACACGCCAGCACCGCAACGGTCTGACCCTCGACCGCAAGCGCCCCGCGATGCGCACCCTGATCGATGCCATAGGCAGCCCCGGACACCACACAGTTGCCGTTGCTCGCCAACGTCGCGCTGATCTCTCCCGCAACGTCGACGCCGTACAACGTGGATGAGCGAGACCCGACCACCGCTACGGAGCGTCTGAGCTCGTTGAGCCGCAGCGGCCCCTTGACCCAAAGACCCAGTGGCGCCCCCGAGCTCTCCATCCCGGGCTCGCAGTCGTCCAGCTGATCGAGCCAGACAGGCCATTCGTCATCACCGGGGATCACGAAGCGAATCCCCATGCGCTCGGACCGATCCAGCTCGGCCTCGGCGTCGAGCCCGTTCAACCGCTCGGCGACGTTGTCCTTCAGCCCGTCCAGCTGCCCCTGGCCCAACAAGGCATCACGAAACCTGACCGCTCCCATCGTCGTGACGAAGTCGAACAGCTTTCGATCTCCTGGCTCGAACAACCGGCCGAGCGCCACGCGGGCGATCCGCTCGTCATCACGGCCGCTCATGAGGCTCTCCGCTGCACACAGTCGGCAGGCAGGGCCTCTCCCGTGCGCAATCTCAACGCCACGTCGAACTCGACCAGGCCGGGTTGGTCCGAACCGAACAGGTCCGCCACTGTCCAAGCGAGTCGATGCACACTCGTCGCACCGCGACGCGTCAGCTTCCCGCCGTAAATCGCCTCGTCGAGCGCATCCACGGCTGCATCAGTCAGCGGCCATTCCTCGCGCAACCGCGCGCCCGGCGCCTGACCGTTGACCCGCCACTGCTGTCCGGCGTACCGCTTGAGCTGGATCCTTCTCGCGGCCCCCACACGTTCGCGGACCGTCGTGGACGACTCCGGCTGATTGAACCTGTCGTTGGCCTCGTGCTTCGCGACCGGCTTCACATGGCGAGTGATGTCGATGCGATCCATCACCGGACCGTCGAGCTTGCGTCGATAGTCACGGCGGCGCACCTCACCACACGAGCAGAACTGTCCCGAGGTCGGATCTGCCGTGTAGTTGCCACACGGGCAGGGGTTCGCGGCGAGCACGAACATCGCCCGTGCGGGATAGGTGGCAGTCTCCTCACCGCGAGCGATCGTCACCTCGCCCGACTCCAGAGGCTGCCGCAGCGACTCGACGATGTCGTTGTTGAACAGCGGAAACTCATCCAGGAACAGGACCCCGTGGTGAGCCCGACTCAACTCCCCCGGGCGAACCTTGCCGGTGCCGCCGCCGAGCAGGCTGACCCGGGTCGAGCTGTGGTGCGGGGCGAAGAACGGCCGAGAAGTTACCAGCCCATCACCGATGTCCAGCACCCCTGAGAGTGAGCAGATGGCCGTGAGCTCGAGTGCTTCATCCACGTCGAGATCAGGAAGGATCCCGGGGATGCGCTCGGCCAGCGACGTCTTGCCGGCACCCTTCGGTCCGCTGAGCATCAGATGATGACCGCCGGCCGCGGCAACCTCCAACGCGAAGCGCGCATCCGTCATCCCGACCAGGTCACTCATGTCGACCTCCGCCAAGCGCGACTCACCTCGCCAGGTCAGCAGGTTGCCCGAGGTGCTCGTGTCCACGGGCGGCGCCTCGGGCACCTCGACGCCCCGCAACTCGGCGATCACCTGAGCCAGGGACCGGAACCCGAAGACGCTCATCCCCGGAACCATCGCGGCCTCGCGTGCTTGTG
>DATCYH010000161.1:0-6211 GCA_036570405.1 Nocardioides sp. | reverse complement strand
CGAGAACGGCGTCCTGGTCAACCCGTTGGTCTACGACGGCTATCCCTCGATCGGCTGCTGGCCCTGCACTGCGCGGGTCGCCCCCGGCGAGGACCCACGCTCCGGTCGCTGGGCCGGACAGAACAAGACCGAATGCGGGATCCACACGTGATCGCATCGGCCAGCACCACGAAGTTCAGTCTCGGGATTGAACCATCAGCGACAACGGCGTCGTTCACATCCGATCGTGAAGGGAGGCAGTAACCATGACTGCTCCTGCTCTGATTGCCCTCGCACACGGAAGCCGTGATCCTCGGTCCGCCGAGACGATCACCGCCCTCGTTGCGGAAGTCCGCAAGATGCGCCCAGACCTGCGCATCGAGACGGCGTTCCTGGAGCTCTCCAAGCCGTCCTTCGGCTCCGTGGTGACGAAGCTGGTCAGGGCCGGCTATGACGAGATCGTCGTCGTACCGCTGCTGCTCAGCGATGCCTACCACGCGAAGGTGGACGTTCCCACCGCCATCGCCGAGCAGACCTCGAAGCACGAGGGCCTGCAGATCCGCGCGACGGACATCCTCGGCCTGGAGCCGGCCTTCCTGGAGATCCTCGACCTGCGACTGCGCGAGGCACTCAAGACTGCCCGCGTCCGCGAGCTCGACGCTCTGGTCCTGGCCGCAGCCGGCTCCACCGATCCGCTGGCCAACCAGGCCGTGGCTCGTCTGGCCCGCCTGTGGGGCACGCACCACAAGCTGCCGGTGAAGGCCGCGTTCGCCACCGCCACGCCGCCTGCCACCGGTGAGGCCGTGCGCGCCTTCCGCGGTGAGGGTCGGCGTCACATCGCGGTCGCCTCGTTCTTCCTGGCCCCGGGCTTCCTGCCCGACCGGGCCACCGAGCTGGCCCTCGAGGCCGGTGCCGTGGCCGTGGCCGATCCGATGGGTGCCCACCCTGAGCTCGCCCGGACCATCCTGGCCCGCTATGCCGTCGGCGCCGTGGAGCTCGTCCCCGTCTGAGTCGAACCTGCATCTCTTGCGCTTCGAGCCGGCAATTCTGGTGGGTCCTACCCAGAGTTGCCGGCTCGAGCAGCAACAACTGCCGGTTCGGCGCGCAACAACTGCCGGTTCGCGCGACAACAAGTGCTGGTTCGTCAGCTGACGAGCTGGGAGACCAACCGCTCGAGCTGGCGCTCCGGGTCGCTGGTGATGCCACCGTGCACCGGGCCCGGCTGGAGCACGGTCGAGCGCGGAGCCTTGAGGAAGCCGAAACGGGTGCCGATCGGCTTGCTCGCCGCCGCTCCCCCGCGCGCGTCGCCCCGGCAGACGCCCTCGACGTAGTCCAGCGCACTGCACACCCGATCCAGGTCCAGTCCCGGCGCGAATGCGCTCAACCGCTCACGGTCGACGTGCCAGGCGACTCCGAGGAACTCGGTGGCCTGGCAGTGCAGCACCACGCCCACGTTGACGAACTCCTCGCGCTCGACGCGGGGCACGCAGCGCAGCACGACGTACTGGTAGGAGACCTCGCTCATGCGCCGTCCTCCACCGGGAGCCACTGACGCGTGGACAGACGAGCGGTGAGGAAGCGGACGTACGCCGCCCGCACGGCCTCGGCGTCCTCGGCTCCCGGCACGGGTTCGAGCCATTCGTCGGGGACCTCGCCGAGGATCTCGGTGAAGACCTGCTCGTCGAGCAGCCGGGAGATCTCCTCGTCCGCGGAACCAAGGCCCTCTCGGTGCGCCAGCAGGACATGGTCGTCCGGGTCCCACGGCTGTCGGGCGAAGCGCTCGTGGTCGGTGATGCCGCCGCTCCAGGCGTGGTGAAAGTAGAGCGAGGCGCCGTGGTCGATCACCCACAGATCGCCGTGCCAGACCAGCAGGTTCGGGTTGCGCCAGCTGCGGTCGACGTTGGCGATGAAGGCATCCATCCACAGGATCTTGGCGGCCACCCCGATCGCAGTCTCCGTCTCCTGGTCGAAGCCGAAGGAGCCGGGCAGGAAGTCGACGCCGAGGTTGAGCCCGATGCTGGCACGCAGCAGGTCCTGGACCTCCTCGTCGGCCTCATAGCGCGCGATCTCCGGGTCCAGCTCGAGGGCCACCAACCTGGGCGTCAACAGTCCGATGCGCCGGGCGAGCTCGCCGACGATCACCTCGGCCACCAGGACGCGCAGTCCCTGGCCGGCGCCGCGGAACTTGCACACGTAGGTGCCCAGGTCACTCGCCTCGACGATTCCGGGCAGCGAGCCGCCCTCGCGCAGGGGTGTGACATAGCGAGTGACCGCGATCTGCTCGATCATGCCGGTCCCACCGTGCCAGTCCCCGTGCGATTCACCGTGCCAGTCCCCGTGCCAGTCATCGTTTGGGCCGCCGCGTCGATCGGCGCCACGTCGATCAAACGGCGCTTCTGCTCCTCGACGTCGAAGTCGGCCTCGGGCCAGGCCAGGTCCAACCCTGCCAGGGCCTCACGCAGGAGCTGGGCGACCGCGAGGTTGCGGTACCACTTGCGGTCCGACGGTACGACGTACCATGGCGCGGCGGGCGTGTTCGTCCGCTCCAGGGCGATCCGGTAGGCCTCCTGGTAGTCGCTCCACAGCTTCCGCTCGTCGATGTCGCCGGGGTTGAACTTCCAGTGCTTGGTCGGGTCATCGAGCCGCGCGAGGAGGCGCTCTCGCTGCTCGTCCGCGGAGATGTGCAGCATCACCTTGATGATGAGCACCCCAGCGTCGACCAGCCTTTGCTCGAACGCGTTGATCGCGTCGTAGCGGCGCTCGATCTCATCCTCGTCGGCGAGGCCGCGGACCCGGCCGATCAACACGTCCTCGTAGTGCGAGCGGTCGAAGACTCCGACGTAGCCGGGCTCCGGCACCGCGCGCTCGATGCGCCACAGGAAGTCGTGGGAGAGCTCCTCCTCGGTGGGCGCCTTGAAGGAGCTGATCCGCACACCTTGGGGATCCACCAGACCGACGGCGTGGCGGATCACCCCACCCTTGCCGGAGGTGTCCATGCCTTGCAGCACGAGCAGCACGCGGCGGGTGGAGCCGGTGGTGCGATCGGCGAACAGCTGCTCCTGCATGTCTGCGAGCTCGGGCCCGAGCTCGGCGAGCGCCCGCTCACCGTCGTCCTTGTCACCGTCGAAGCCCGGCTTGGCGTCGGTGTCGATCGCAGCCAGGTCGACCGGACCGGCCGGCAGGCGCAGCAGGCCTGAGAAGAGCGAGTCGGTCATGGGCTCACCCTATGGCGCGAGCACGAGGACCGGTGGCACCCATCCCGAGAACCCGCTCGGTGCCCCTCTCACCCGGCAATGCTGCGGACATCGAGACTGTTCCCGACCACGGTCGCGGTGCTGCCGTCGCTCTGCGGTTCGTCGAACCACACCCCTTCGACGAACCCGGCCTTGGCCAGGATCCGTAGCGACGGTGCATTGCGGTGGTCGGGCGCGGCGAAGTAGGTGGTGGCCTGTGGGAACCGGTGCCGGGTGCGCTCGATCCACGCCCACAGCATGCGTACGCCGATGCCGCGCCCGAGCCAGGCCTCCTCACCGATCGCATAGTCGAGCCCGATCGCGTCCGGGGCGCCGGCAAGCAGTGCGAAGTCGGGATAGTCGGCGATGCGGTAGTCCTGGACGAACCCGATCGAGCGACCGTTCACCTCCACCACCCACCTCCGGGTGGGGGTCTGGCCGTCGATGTCGGGCCCGTAGGTGGCGGTCACCGTCTCCAGGTCCGGGGAGCCGTCGGTGGCCCACCACCGCTGCACGTGCCCGGTGGATCGCCAGCGTGACACATCGGGCAGGTCACCGCGGGTCATCGGCCGCAGAGCCACCCGCAGGTCCGGCTCGACACCGAACACCTTCACCTCACCCGACAGGTCCAGGGCCACCGGATCTCCGGTGACGCTCGCCGCGATACGCCGCGCCGCCTTGGCCCAAGACTCGTCCGCACGGGCCACACCGCTCAGCTCTCGCCCACCGTGTCGAACGCAGATGTGCTCGGACATGAGTGGAGTTTAGTGCGTTTCCACGCAGGCCGTCGGGGCAGTTGCTGGCTCACCAATCGCCGGCGACCTGGTCGACCGCATCCGTGTCCGGGTCGTCAGGGTCGGCGTTCAGCTCTTCGCGCACCACCCGGAACGCGAGCCCGGATGAATAGCCCTTCCGGGCGAGCATCCCGACCAGACGCCGGGTGGCCACGTGGGGCTCGAGCGCGCGCATCGTGCGCAGCTTCTTGCGCACCAGGACCCGAGCAGCGGACTCCTCGTCATCGGGATCGATCTCGTCGAGTGCATCGCGCGCCACCTCGTCGGCGATCCCCTTGCGGCGCAGCTCCTGGGCCAGTGCGCGTCGGGCCAATCCCTTGCCGGGCTGTCGCGAGGCGATCCACGCACGGGCGAAGGCCTCGTCATCGATCAGTCCGACTTCCTCGAACCGGTCGAGCAAGGTGACCGCGATGTCCTCGGGAACGTCCTTGTTGGCCAGCTTGGTGGCCAACTCGGCGCGCGATCGCGCCTGGCCTGTGAGCTGGTCGAGCAGGATCTTGCGCGCCACGGCCTCGTGATCGGGCTCCGGACCGAGGTCACGGCCCTCGGGAGGCTCCTGGGTCCGGCCTCCCCCGCGGCGCCGGTTGCTGCTGCCGCCCCCCTCGCCCCAGGTGCCACCGCTGCCCCGAGTCTTCCGAGCACCTCGAGCGTTCCGGGTGCCCCGCGCTGAGCGTCTGTCGCTGCGCGAGGACGGATCCTCCGCACCGGAACCGGCGCCGTCCGGAGCCCGGGTGCCAAACGTCTGGGAGCCGAGTGTCCGACTGCCGGATGCCTGGTGATCGGGCTCCTCGCTCGAGCCGGGGGCGGCGCCGGTCGACTCGCGCACGGCGTCGACCACCCAGTCCGGGGCGGACGCCACCCAGGCGTCCACCCCGGCAGTGACGTCACCTTGCCACTCGGGAGTGGAGGAGGACATCGTCAGAAGTCGATGTTCGTCGGCTCTTCGGCAAGCGCATCGGCCGGGTCGGCAACGGACGGGCCGACGCCGAGCTTCTCCAGGATCTTCTTCTCCAGCTCGTTGGCCAGGTCAGGGTTGTCCTTGAGGAACGTGCGCGCGTTCTCCTTGCCCTGCCCGAGCTGGTCACCCTCGTAGGTGTACCAAGCACCGGCCTTGCGGACCAGGCCCGCCTCCACCCCGACGTCGATCAGGCCACCCTCGCGGGAGATGCCCTTGCCATACATGATGTCGAACTCTGCCTGCTTGAACGGCGGAGCGACCTTGTTCTTGACGACCTTGACCCGGGTCCGGTTGCCGACCATGTCGGTGCCGTCCTTCAGCGTCTCGATGCGTCGCACGTCGAGACGGACCGAGGAATAGAACTTCAGGGCCCGACCACCCGTGGTGGTCTCCGGCGAGCCGAACATCACGCCGATCTTCTCGCGCAGCTGGTTGATGAAGATCGCGGTGGTGCCGGAGTTGTTCAGGGCACCGGTCATCTTGCGCAGCGCCTGGCTCATCAGGCGGGCCTGGAGGCCGACGTGGCTGTCACCCATCTCGCCCTCGATCTCGGCCCGGGGCACGAGCGCGGCCACGGAGTCGATGACGATCAGGTCGAGGGCGCCGGAACGGATCAGCATGTCCGCGATCTCCAGCGCCTGCTCGCCCGAGTCGGGCTGGGAGACCAGCAGCGCGTCGGTGTCGACGCCGAGGTTCTTGGCATAGTCGGGGTCGAGCGCGTGCTCGGCGTCGATGAAGGCCACGATGCCGCCGGCTGCCTGCGCGTTGGCGACGGCGTGGAGGGCGACGGTGGTCTTACCGGAGGACTCGGGGCCGTAGATCTCGACCACGCGGCCGCGCGGCAGACCGCCCAGGCCGAGGGCGACATCGAGTGCGATCGAGCCGGTCGGGATGATCTCGAGCGGTGCGCGGGTCTCGTCGCCGAGGCGCATCACCGAGCCCTTGCCGAACTGCTTCTCGATGTTGGCGAGGGCTACGTCGAGGGCCTTGCCGCGGTCTCCAGCCATGGGGTTCACGTCCTTGTCAGATGAGGTCGATGTGATGCCACGGACGTTAGACCGGACCACCGACAATGGGTGTCGACCACCTTCAGGGCTGTGGACAACCCCGGTCGACGCACCCAGAATAGACCGAACACCTGTTCGATCAACTCCGCGACACGCGGGACGATTCAGCGATCCACGAGCGGCAGGTCGAGCGCCTTCCACACCGCGAGCCAGACCTCCTTGGGGGTGTCCCCCGCAGCG
>DATCYH010000160.1:0-3582 GCA_036570405.1 Nocardioides sp. | reverse complement strand
ACCGGAGGTCGGTCCCGATCGGGACCGACCTCCGGTGCATTTCGGCCGTCATCGAGTGGGGCGGCCCAGTCCACGCGCCGGTGCTGCCCGAGCGCCTGCCACGAACGGAGCCCAGTCCTTTGAGCGCAACGTCCCGAGAGTCGGAGCACTCGGTTCGAGCCGCCCTGCGCTCGCCGCGGCTGCTGCGCACCGAGGTGCTTGGTGGCCTGGTCGTGGCGCTCGCGCTCATCCCCGAGGCGATCTCGTTCTCGATCATCGCCGGCGTCGATCCCCGGGTCGGCCTCTTCGCCTCGTTCACGATGGCCGTGGCGATCTCGTTCCTCGGCGGGCGCCCGGCGATGATCTCCGCCGCCACCGGCGCCGTGGCGCTGGTCATCGCGCCGGTGATGCGTGAGCACGGCTATGACTACCTGATCGCCACCGTGCTCCTCGGTGGAGCGATCCAGATCGTCCTTGCGCTGGCCGGGGTGGCCAAGCTGATGCGGTTCATCCCGCGCTCGGTCATGGTCGGCTTCGTCAACGCGTTGGCGATCCTCATCTTCGAGGCCCAGATCGACCACATGGTCGACGTACCCTGGGCCGTCTACGTGATGATTGCGGTCGGGCTCGCGCTCATCGTCGGGCTCCCGCGGGTCAGCAGGGTCGTCCCCGCCCCGCTGGTCGCGATCGTGGCACTGACCGCCTTCACCGTCCTGGCCGCACTCGATGTCCCCGACGTCGGGGACGAGGGCGGGTTGCCCGACAGTCTTCCCACCTGGTTCTTCCCCGACGTGCCGTGGACCTTCGAGACCCTCCAGGTCATTGCCCCCTATGCCCTCGCGATGGCCCTGGTCGGCCTCCTCGAGTCGCTGCTGACGGCCAAGCTCGTCGACGACATCACCGACACGCACTCGGACAAGACCCGCGAGGCCTGGGGCCAGGGCGGTGCCAACCTCATCACCGGTTTCTTCGGCGGCATGGGCGGTTGCGCGATGATCGGCCAGACGATGATCAACGTGAAGGTTTCGGGCGCCCGCACCCGCCTGTCCACGTTCCTGGCCGGCGTCTTCTTGCTGATCCTGGTCGTCGGATTCGGCGACGCCGTCGCGATCATCCCGATGGCCGCCCTCGTGGCGGTCATGATCATGGTCTCGGTCGGCACCTTCGACTGGCACTCGATCCGGCCCACCACGTTGCGACGGATGCCCAAGTCGGAGACCCTCGTGATGCTCTCCACCGTCGTGGTGACGGTGACCACTCACAACCTCGCCATCGGCGTCGGTGTCGGAGTCCTGGTCGCGATGACCCTGTTCGCGCGGCGGGTGGCGCACCTGACCCAGACTCACCGCGAGATCGTCGAGGACGAGCACGGCGCCACTGCGGTCTATCGCGTCACCGGAGAGCTGTTCTTCGCCTCGAGCAACGATCTCTACACCCAGTTCGACTATGCCCACGACCCCGACCGCGTCGTCATCGACCTGCGCGGCTCCCACATCTGGGACGCGTCCACGGTCGCCTCGCTGGATGCCATCACCACGAAATATGAACGCAAGGGCAAGACGGTAGAGATCACCGGACTCAACGAGTCCAGTGCCGAGCGGCACCGCCGCCTGAGCGGCGAGCTGCCCTAGCCGACCGCACGTCAGCGGACCGCCAGGACCGCCTGTGCTGCGTTGTGGCCGCCGAGGCCGGAGACCGCGCCGCCGCGGCGAGCCCCGGAGCCGCAGAGCAGCACGTTGGGGATGTGGGTGGCCACGCCCCACTGCTGCGCAGGTGTGTCGAGCAGCGCCCGGTTGCTCGCCCACGGCCACTCCAGATCGCCGTGGAAGATGTGCCCCCCGGGCATGGCCAGCTCGGTCTCTACGTCCTGGGGGACCTTCGCCTCGATGCACGGGTTGCCCTCGCGGTCCCGGGCCAGGCAGCCCTCGAGCGGCTCGGCCAGGTGCTGCTGCAGGGAGGCCAGGGCCCGCTCGACGGCGAGCTCCTTGTTGCCGGGTGTCTCGAACAACGCCTCCGGAGTGTGCAGCCCGAAATAGGTCAGCGTGTGGCCAGGGAACGCGCCGAGGATCGAGCGGTCGCTGAGCGAGTGGCAATAGACCTCGCCCGGCATCTCGCTCGGCACCTGCCCGGCAGCGGCCTCGGCGTACGCCGTGCGCAGTTGCTCGTAGCCTTCCGAGAGGTGCAGCGTGCCGGCGAAGGCAACCTCGGGGTCCACCCCCGACTTCAGCTTCGGCAGGCGGTCCAGGAGCAGGTTGATCTTGAGCTGGGAGCCGCTCGGCTTGAGTGCCGGATCGGCGTCCTCGCCCAAGAGGATCCGCAAGACCCACGGAGCCACGTTGGACAGGACGTGGCCCGTGGCCACCGAGTGATAGGTCGACCCGTTGTGCCAGGTGACCTCGGCGTGTGAGCCGTCGCTGGAGATGCCGCTGACGCCGGCACCGGTGACCACCTCGGCGCCAGCCTCGGTCGCGGACCTGCGCAGCGCGTCGGTGAGTGCCCCCATGCCGCCGACGGGGACCCGCCACTCGCCGGTCCCGTTGCCGATCAGGTGATAGAGGAAGCAGCGGTTCTGGATGAGGCTGGGGTCGTTGAGATCGGCGAAGGTGCCGATCAGGGCGTCCGTGCCGACGACCCCGCGGACCAGGTCATCGCTGAACCGACTCTCGATCGCGACGCCGAGGGGATCCTTGACCACCTGGCGCCAGGTCTCGGGATCGATCTGCGCGGCGATCTCGGACTCGGGTCGCAACACGTCGAGCAGAGTCGGTGCGATGACGCCCGCCATCCCCTCGACGTCTGCATAGAAGGCCTGCCATCTCTCATATTCCTCAGCCGACCCGGTCAGCGTCGCGAACGAGGACCGAGTCGCGCTGCCCTCCGGACGCTCGACGAGCAGGCCGAGCGCCTGGCCGTCGCGCGCATAGGGAGTGAAGCTGGCGGTGGAACGGGAACGGAGCTCGAGGTCCAGCCCCAGGTCCGTGACGATCTGTTCGGGCATCAGCGAGACCAGGTAGGAGAACCGCGACACCCGGGCGTCGTAGCCGGCGAACGCCTGCTTCGAGACGGCTGCCCCACCGGTGACGCGGAGCCGTTCCAGCACCAGCGTCGACAAGCCCGCCCGGGCCAGATAGGCGGCTGCGGTGAGGCCATTGTGGCCGCCACCGACGATGACGACGTCATAGGTGGACAGGCTGGGTTGACCGGCCGGGCCGTGCGCGGAGTCCATGCGGGTCACGCTAGCCCAGGCTCGGGTGACCCGGGAAAGAAAGACTCCCGGATCCGACCTGCGGATCCGGGAGTCCCTTGGGGTGAGTAACGGGACTTGAACCCGCGACATCCGCCACCACAAGGCGGCGCTCTACCAGCTGAGCTATACCCACCATGCGTCAGACACCGAGGCGTCATGACCGAACGGGATTCTAGCCCTACTCAGGGGGTGCTAGTCGAATCGGGGCCTGACCCGAGTCCGGTGATCGAGCCGCCGTGACGCGAGGCGATCTCGCGGGCCGCCTCCGAAGTGGGGCCGGGAGGCGCGACGAAGACGGCCTCGCGGTAGTAGCGGAGCTCCTCGATGCTCTCCTGGATGTCGGCCAGGGCCCGGTG
>DATCYH010000159.1:0-8736 GCA_036570405.1 Nocardioides sp. | reverse complement strand
CGATCACCGTCACGCTCACTGGCCCGATCCGTGCCTCGCCGGCTACCCAGGAGGCGGCGGCGTCGCCGATGCTCCTCCTCGTGCTGGGTCATCTCCGGGTCGAGTGCGGGATCGCCGCCGATCTCGCCGGAGCCTGTCGTGTCGTCGGCCTCGTTGGTCACGTCGACAGGCTATGTCAACGAATCAGGCCTTCGGGTGCGACAGGCTGCGCGCCAGTCCCTGCGCTGCGCGAGGGTGGTCGGTGACCAGCAAGCCGATCGCAGCCAGGACGTAGTCGCGGTCGACGACGACCTGCGGTGACTCCGGGAACTGCCACCCACCGTCGGCATCCGCGGCCAGGATCCGTTGAGCGGTCGCGGCGTCGGCGGCGCGGAGCACGCCGCCGGAACCGACCAGGAGGTCGACCTCGCGCAGGTCCGTCCCGGTGCGCTCCAGCACCCGTCCGTCCGGGCCCAGGACTACCCGGGAACGACCGGCATGGCGGCGCAGGGCGATCGAGGTGGCAGTGGCGGCCAGGAGGACGTCGTACTCGCGCTCGAGCTCGTCGTGCGGCAGCAGGCCCGGGTCCGCCAACCGTCGCCGCGCGGCGTCCTCGAGCCCGGCGACGTCGCCCAACACCCCGCCGGCGACACCCTCCTCGACGGTGGAGACCGCTGACCAGCGCATGCCCAGGTCACCCTCCACCGTCCGGGTGACCGGGGTGGGTGCCACGACGTCACGCGCCAGTCCGTCGTCGGTGCGTCCGGTGTCGGGATCCACCTCGATCACCGAGTGGACATCCGTGGTGGCGCCACCGATGTCGACGACGGCGACGTCGCCCACCAGGGCGGCCAGGACCTCGACGCCTCGGAGTACGACGTCAGGGGTCGCGCCGCGGACCATCGCCGGGAAGTCGGCGCGACGGCTCAGTCCCTTGCCGCCGATGACGTGGGCCAGGAACATCTCGCGCACGGCCGAACGCGCGGATGCCGGGTCGAGCACACCGATCTGCGGAACGACGTTGTCGGCCAGGACGTGCGGCTGACCCGCAAGGATCCTCGCCACCCGATCCTGGGCCTCGACGTTGCCGGCGACCACGACGGGACCGCCCCACGCCGAGTCGGCGATGACCTGCGCGGCCGAGCAGATCGGCTCGGGGTTGCCCCCGTCCGTGCCGCCCGTCAGCAGCACCACATCGGGCTGCGACTCGAGCAGGACCTCGGCGAACTCGGGGGTCTGGGCCACCGCGATCACCGCGACCGCCTTGCCGCCACTGCTCAGCCCGACCCGTCGACCCGCCTCCGCGGTGACGAGCTCCTCGTTGCCCACCACCGCGATCCGCAGGCCCCCACCGGCCGAGGAGCAGGCCAGCACCTGCGCCGTGCGTGCCCGGTCGTCCACGACGCCCAGCTGCTCACGACAATCGTCGAAGCCGTCCAGCACATCGGTCGTCAGGGTGGTCGGATGCGCCGCGGAGCCGACTACGGCACCGTCCTCCAGGTCGACCAGGAGCGCCTTGGTGAACGTGGACCCGAAGTCCACGCAGATCACGAGTGCCAACGCAGTCGGTCAGCCCAGGGCCCGGTCGAGGTCGGCGATCAGGTCGTCCGCGGTCTCGATGCCGACACTGAGCCGAACCAGGTCGGCAGGCACCTCGAGCTCGGTGCCGGCGACGGAAGCATGGGTCATCCGGCCCGGGTGCTCGATCAGCGACTCGACGCCGCCGAGCGACTCACCCAGGGTGAAGACCTCGGCGCGGGCGCAGGCGTCCAGTGCGGCCTGCTCCCCTTCGGCGACCCGGAACGACACGATGCCGCCGTACCGCTTCATCTGCTTGCTGGCGACGGCGTGGCCGGGGTGCTCCTCGAGGCCGGGGTAGATCACCTGGGCGACCTTCGGATGTCCGGTGAGGAACTCGACGACCTTCTCGGCGTTGTCACAGTGCCTGTCCATCCGCACGCCGAGGGTCTTGAGCCCGCGGTGCACCAGGAAGGAGTCGAAGGGGCCGGCCACGGCGCCGATGGAGTTCTGGTGGA
The DNA here is from genome assembly GCA_036570405.1 of Nocardioides sp. Classification (GTDB taxonomy): domain Bacteria; phylum Actinomycetota; class Actinomycetes; order Propionibacteriales; family Nocardioidaceae; genus Nocardioides. The sequence continues at coordinate 6,721 of DATCYH010000159.1, read as the reverse complement.
AGCCGATCATGTCGGCAACCTCGAGGTCGCGGACCACGAGTGCGCCGCCGACCACGTCGGAGTGGCCGCCGGCATATTTCGTCGTGGAGTGCACGACGACGTCGGCGCCGAGGGTCAGCGGCTGCTGGAGGTAGGAGGAGGCGAAGGTGTTGTCCACGACGAGCAGGGCACCGGCCTCGTGCGCGACTCCGGCCAGCGCCTCGATGTCACCGACGTTGAGCAGCGGGTTGGTGGGAGTCTCGAGCCAGACCAGCTTGGTCTGTCCCGGGCGGATCGCGGACCGGACCGCGTCGACGTCGGAGACTGCGGCCGGGCTGTTCTCCAGGCCCCAGGCACGCTCGACCTTCTCGAACAGGCGATAGGTGCCGCCATAGGCGTCGTCGGGGACGACCACGTGGTCGCCGGGGCGGCACAGGGAACGGACCAGGGTGTCCTCGGCTGCCAGGCCGGAGGCGAACGCGAATCCGCGCTCCCCCTCCTCGAGTGCGGCCAGCACACCCTCGAGCGCAGTGCGCGTGGGGTTCGCCGAGCGACTGTATTCGTAGCCGCCGCGCAGGCCACCGACACCGTCCTGCTTGTAGGTGCTGGTGGCATAGATCGGCGGGATCACCGCGCCGGTCGCCTCGTCCGGCTCGTAGCCGGCGTGGATCGCACGCGTCTCGAATCCTGACTTGTTCCTGTGCTCCTGAGTGCTCACCCTCGCACCCTACTCACTCCGGGCCGCTGACGAGCAGGGCGTGTCCCGGGACCGCCGGTCTCGTTGGAGGCTCATGGGTCGCATTCGAGGTCGCACCAGGATCGTCGCCGCAGCAACCACCGCCGCACTGGCCGGAATCCTGCACGGTCCCGTGCCGGTGGCGGCCGAGCCGTCACCGCTCGTGGTCGGACTCGGCACCCTGCTCGACTCGACGATCGCCCTGCTCCCGCCCGCCCCGGCCGAGCACACGCCGTACGCCGGTCAGACCTGTCCCGACGGGTCCTCCACCTGCATCGACGCGACCATCGCGCGGATGCAGGAGCGACTCGCCGGGCTGGCCGAGAGTTGCGAGCACTCGGTGATCTTCTCCCTGGCCTACCTGCGGGTCACCGAGGACGTGCGCGAGGCGGTCCGCGAAGGTGACTACATCGACCCGGTGTGGCTGGGCCAGATCGACGCAGTCTTCGCCGAGGACTACTTCGAGACCGTGGCGAACTGGGAGGCTGGCCGCAAGGACCTGGTCCCCAGGGCGTGGCAGATCGCGTTGGCGGCCGAGGACGACCGGTCGATGAGCGCCTTGGGCAACTTCATGCTCGCGATGAACGCACACATCAACCGCGACTTCCCGCACGTCACCGCGGAGGTGGGGCTGACCGGCGCCGACGGGACCTCGCACAAGCGCGACCACGACATCTACAACAAGCGGCTCGACGCACTGCTGGACCCGGTGTTCACCGAGATGGCTGCGCGGTTCGACCCGACTTTCGACGACCTGGACATCTCGGTCCCGGCGGCGGTGATCATGCGCGGGTGGCGCGAGATGGTCTGGCGCCATGCAGAAGCCCTGGTGCTGGCCCCGACGCCGGCCGCGAAACGACTGGTCGTCCAGGAGATCGAGGCGTACGCCGCGGCGCAGGCGCTGATGATCCGCACGATGTTCGCCATCCCCGACTCCACCGAGCGCGACGCCTGGTGCGCGCAGCACGGCCGCGGATGATCTGGCCCGCTTGGGTTGTTGTGGACACTGGAAGCATCACCGACCGACGAGGAGCCATGCGCATGTTCGGACGCAGCAAGACCGAGATCCCCACCCCCGACAAGGCACTGCCCGGTCGCACCGAGGCGTGGTTCCCGGTGCCCGAGCGGCACGAGGTCCTCGACGCACCCGTGCGCACCGACGAGGTCCCCGACGGCCTGGAGGTCGCGGTCTTCGGTCTCGGCTGCTTCTGGGGCGCGGAGGAGATCTACTGGGGCAAGCCGGGCGTCTGGTCCACCTCCGTGGGATATGCGGGCGGCTCGACGCCGAACCCCTCCTACGAGGAGGTCTGCAGCGGCCAGACCGGGCACACCGAAGCGGTCCGCGTCGTCTTCGACCCGGCCGTGATCTCCTACGCCGACCTGGTCAAGACGTTCTTCGAGGTGCACGACCCGACCCAGGGCATGCGCCAGGGCAACGACGTGGGCACCCAGTACCGCTCCGCGCTCTACACCTTGAGCGAGGCACAGCGCGCGACTGCGATCGAGCTGACCAAGGTCTATGGCGACGAGCTCGAGCGTCGCGGCCTGGGCACCATCACCACCGAGATCCGGCCCGCCGACATCTACTACTACGCCGAGCCGGTGCACCAGCAGTACCTCGCCAAGAACCCGAACGGCTATCGCTGCCACGCGAACACGGGTGTCGGATTTCCTGCATGATCGTGTCGATTCCTGCCGTTCCCGTTCGTCACTGAGGTGAGAGCGGGCACCCGGCCCGCGCGAGACGAGGAGCAGTCATGGCCGAATATCTCATCTACTTCAACCAGCAGTGGGTCGGCGACCACGACGAGGAATGGTTCCGCGGCCGGGTCGCGCCGTCGATGGCGGCCGTGCGCGAGATGGAGGCCGCCGGCGTCCTCGTCTTCGCGGGCGGTCTCGAGGAGAACGCCCCGGATGTGTTCAGCGTCGACCCGACCAGCGGAACGCCGGTGGTCAGCGACGGTCCGTTCGTGGAGACCACCGAGTTCCTGGGCGGCCTGACCATCGTCGACGTGCCGGACCACGAGACAGCGCAGAAGTGGGCCAGCCGGATCGCCGAGGGGTGTGGGTGGCCGATGGAAGTACGCCGCTTCGCCCCCAGCCCCCAGCTCTGACTCGAGTCCCAGGTCGGAACCGAGTTCATCGGGCATGCTGGACCCATGAGCACCCCCGCCGCACTGGGCCTGCCCCGCTGGCACGCCCTGGCCGAGTCCCGTGACACCAGTGCCCTGCGCGAGATGATCGCCCAAGACGCCGTCTTCCGTTCGCCCGCGGTGCACACGCCGCAAGAGGGTCGCGACGTGGTCACCCTCTATCTGACCGGCGCGGTCAACGTGCTCGGCGAGCACCTGGAATATGTCGACGAGTGGGTCCGCGAGCACGACGCGATCCTGGAGTTCCGGACCCGCATCGGCGACGTGGAGATCTCCGGCATCGACCGGATCACCTGGGACGACGCGGGCAGGATCGTCGACTTCACCGTGCTGATCAGGCCGCTCAAGGCGCTCAACACCGTGATCGAGAAGATGGGCCAGGAGCTGACCGGTCTCCTCGCCGAGGTCACGCCCGACTGATCGCGAAGACCGTCACGAGGCCGGGGATGTCGAGCAGGCCTCACAGGCCCGCCTGTGTTCAGACCGGCATCAGCGCATCCTCACTCAGCCACCCAGGAGCCGCGGCCGCCGCCCCAACCACCGAAGTCGCGATAGCTGGCCCGGGGGCCACGCGAGCCGAGGTAGGAGCCGACCACGGCCGCACCGAGGTCGTCCAGCTCGGGCGCCACCACGTTGCCGTCCACGCGCTTGGCCATCGAGTCGATGAACCGGGCCAGTCCGGGATCGTCACCCAGCCGGAAGAACGTGGTCTGGGCGCCGAGCCGTCCGGCGTTGTCGAGCTCTCGGATGCTGTGCGCGATGGTCAGCGGGTGCGGCGGATATTCGAACCACACCTCGCCACTGGACTCCAGGTGCGCGGTCGGTTCCCCGTCGGTGACAATCAGCAGCACCGGCTGGGCGTTGGGGTGCTTGCGGAAGTGCCGGTTGGCCAGGAGCAGTCCGTGGTGCAAGTTGGTCCCCTTGTCCCAGAACGCGTCCTTGGCGGTCAACTCCTCGATCTCCATCACCTGGGCGTGCCTACCGAAGCCGATCAGCTCCAGGTGGTCGCCACGAAACCGGCTCTTGATCAAGGTGTGCAGCGCCAGGGCGGTCCGCTTCATCGGGACCCAGCGACCGTCCATCGCCATCGAGAACGACGTGTCGACCAGCAGTGCCACGGCTGCCTGGGTGCGCGCCTCGGTCTCGGTGACCTCGACGTCGCGGATGTCGAGGCGTACGCCGGTGCGAGGGTCACCACCCTCCTCGACCGTGCGGAGTACGGCGTTGTTCACCGTGCGAGGGATGTCCCACGGCTCGGTGTCCCCGAAGGCCCACTCCCGGGTCGAGCCGCTGCGCTCGCCGGCAGCGCCTGACTGGCGCACGTCGCGCGCGCCCTGGCGACCCGACATCCGGTTGGCGACGTCCTTGAGCAATGCCTTGCCGAGCTGCCGCATCGCCTTGGGTGAGAGTCGGTAGTTGCCGGTCGAGTCCTTCTTCAGGTAGCCGGTCTCGCGCAGCGCCTTCTCCAGCTCGGCCAGCTTGCGGGCATCGACCGCCGCCTCGTCGCCCAGCTGGCGGGCCAACTTGTCGAGATCGATCAGAGAAAGGGCAGAGCCGTCCATTCCTCTGTTCGCATAGCTCTGCGACAACTGGTCGAAGAGCTCGTCGAGCTCGGCCAGGTCCTGGAGAGCTCCGGTGCCGTCGCCCAGACCCATCCCCTGCTCGCCCTCGAACCGCTCCGATCCGCCCCAGTCCTCACCGGGTCGCGCGGCCTGCAGGTTGGCGTCCAGGCGGGAGAGCTGCTCGGCCAGCTGCGGCGAGCCGAACGCCTGGGCCGAGAGCTGCATCAGCTCCTCGCGCTGCTCGGGACTCATCGAGTTGAGCATCCGCTGGGCTGCGGCGGAGCGCTTGGCCAGGGCGTCGAGCAGCTCGTCGATGTCGCGCGGGTTCTCCGGGAAGAACTCACCGTGCTTGTCCATGAACGCGGAGAAGGCCCTGTCAACCGCCTGGGTGTCCTCCTGTGTCATTGCTTGGGCGTGCTTCTCTAGCAGGCCGTTGAGGTCCTCGAGCATCTCGTTGATGGCCTCGCGGTCCTCGTCGGTCGCGTTCTCCATCGCCTGCTTCATCCCTGCGAAGCGCTGGTCCAGCAGTTCGCGCCCGAGCAGGTCCTTGATCTGCTCGTAGGACTCACGCGCCGCGTCGCTCTGCCAGTCATAGCCGGACAGGTCGGAGACCGCAGCCGCGGTCGAGGCGGGCAGGTTTTCCAGCTGCATCTCCCTGAACGACCTGTCGTCGTCACCCAGGTCGATGTCGCGGGCCAACTGCTTGCGCTCCTCCAGGACGGCCTTGTCGAGGAGCTCCTTGACCTCGTTCATCGTGCCGTCGAGGTTGTTGCGCTGGAGCAGGTCGCGCCTCTTCTCCGCGATCTTGCGGGCCAGGGCGTCCAGGCCGCGCTGGTCCTTGCTGCCGCGGCGCAGGAACTCGCTCATCGCCCGCTCCGGCGAGTAGCCGGCCATCACGTCCTCGCCGATGGCGTCCAGTGCCTCGGAAAGGTCGACCGGGGGCGCCAGCGGATCCGGGCCGCCCGCATAGCGGCCATAGCGTGACGAGGCGGGACGCGAGGTCATTGGGCGTACGTCGTCTCGCCCTTGTCGGTGGACTCCTTGCTGACCTTGCGGGCCAGGAAGAGCCCTTCCAGTCCGAGCTCGATCGCGCTGGCCCGCTCACCGGCGTTGGTCGCCCCGAACCGCTCCATGATCACCTCATAGAGGTCCGACTCCCCCAGCACCGGCAGCGCGTCGAGCACCTCGAGTGCGGTGACCTGCTCACCGGTGGTGATCGCGGCACCGTCCTCGATGGCGTTGATCAGCAGCGCGAAGTCGATCCCGCGGAACTTGCCGCGGACGGTCTCGGCGATCGACGTACGCAGCAGGTGCTCGAGGATCTGCCGCTCCCGGCCCTCCTCGCCGGACTCGAACTCGATCTTGCCGCCCAGCACGTCGACCGCGGTCTCCAGGTCGACCACCCGCGCCACGGCGTGCTCCTCACCTCGGACGGTTGCCCGGCGCAGTGCGGCCGCAGCGATCGTCTCGGCACCTGCGATCGCGAACCGTGCGCTGACACCCGAGCGCTGGTCCACCGCGCTGGACTCCCGCAGGGCACGGGTGAACCGGGCCAGCACCTCGATCAGGTGGTCGGGCACGTTGGCACTCAGGTGCGCCTCCTGGCGGATCACCGACACCTCGGCGTCGAGTGCCGCCGGATAGTGGGTGCGGATCTCGGCACCGAAGCGGTCCTTGAGCGGGGTGATGATCCGCCCACGGTTGGTGTAGTCCTCGGGGTTGGCGCTGGCCACGACGAGCACGTCCAGGGGCAGGCGCAGCACATAGCCGCGGACCTGGATGTCGCGCTCCTCCATCACGTTGAGCATCGCCACCTGGATCCGCTCGGCCAGGTCGGGCAGCTCGTTGATCGCCACGATTCCCCGGTGGCTGCGCGGGATCAGACCGAAGTGGATGGTCTCCGGGTCACCCAGCGAGCGTCCCTCGGCCACCTTCATCGGGTCCACGTCGCCGATCAGGTCGGCCACCGAAGTGTCCGGGGTGGCCAGTTTTTCGGCGTACCGCTCATCGCGGTGACGCCACGCCACGGGCAGGTCGTCGCCCAGCTCGGCCGCGCGACGGATCGAGGCCGGGGTGATCGGATCGAAGGGGTGCTCGCCGAGCTCGCTGCCCGCGATCACGGGTGACCACTCGTCGAGCAGCCCGACCATGGTGCGCAGCAGCCGGGTCTTGCCCTGACCGCGCTCACCGAGCAGCACGATGTCGTGGCCGGCGATGATGGCTCGCTCGACCTGCGGGATCACCGTCGACTCGAAGCCGTGCAGGCCGGGCCAGGGGTCCTCGCCCTTGGC
>DATCYH010000158.1:0-2337 GCA_036570405.1 Nocardioides sp. | reverse complement strand
CGGACGACGTACTCTTCGGCGCCGCCAGCTGCCTGAAGATGGACCAGATCGCCGGAGCCGCGCTGATGTGTCGCTGGGATGCCGAGCAGACTCGCCCTCACGTCGTGCAGGCCCAGCGGATCGGGGCGAACGCATGACGCTGCGGAGCACTGATGAGCAGGAGAACGCCGTCGCGGACCGGGCCGCCCGTTCACACCGTGAACGCGGTGGCGAGACTCGACTCCAGGAGTGTCCCGGCGGGCCGCTCCTGGTCCGCGGAGCCGAGACCTGGACCGACGAGGACGGCGTGGAACACCCGATCACCCGCCCGGTGGTGGCGGTCTGCCGTTGCGACAAGTCCCAGCGGCAGCCCTGGTGCGACGGGACCCACAAGTTCATCCCCACCACGTAGCAGCGTCGTAAAGCTCACCCCGGGCAGCAATGACGCCGACCCGTCGTGAACGTGCATTCCCCAAGAATGCGCGTCACTGACGGGCCGGCGTCATTGTTGCTCAGTTGCCGGGCCAGTCCCCGGTCACCTTCTCGAAGGCGCGTGCCCCACCACGATCGGTGAGCGCACGCACCACGGCGAAGATGGCGCCTTGCACGACGGCAGCGGTCACGATCTCCTTGAGACCGTATTCGCTCTCCAGGGGGCGTGGAGGATCAGCGTCCTCGCCGTGCGCGGCCCGCTTCCACACCGCCTTGAAGATCGTGCTCGCCAACAGTCCGGCGAGCATCGAGGTGACCAGGCCGAAGGGCCGATAGAGCAACTTCGCGGACGTGCTCGACTTCTTCTCAATCATCGAGCCGTCCTCAGGTGAAGAGGCTGACGCCACCGGGACCCACGAGGAGTCCGACGATGATCAGCACGGCTCCCCAGAGCATCTGGCCACGGAAGAGGGAAACGATTCCACTGATCACCAGCACGACGGCGATGATCCACAGGATGAGTGCCATGTGAGCCTCCAAAAGGTCCTGCGACACGATCTTTGCTCGTGCCGCGTTCGAACGCCCAGTACCCACCGGCCGGTTGTTCACACCGCAACGGTGCGGAACCGCGGCCCCATCGGCACTCGTCGAGTCGCTGGCACGGGCATGACGCAGGCCACGGTTGGGTACCCCTCCGGCGGGTTGGGGAGGTTGCATGACCAAGCACGAAGAGTCGCTCGTCAGAAGGCTGCGTGAGGCGCCCAGACGTCATCCGTTGCTTCCACTGGCGGCGAAGGCCGCCGTCGCCGCTGCTCTGGCTTGGCTGGTCGTCCAGCCGCTCCGGGGTTCCGCCGACGACTACGCGTACTACGCACCGTTGGGTGCGGTGGTCGCAGTGTCCTCGCGGCTGGCCCATTCAATGCGCCTGACTGTCGAGGCGGTCCTTGCCATCGGCCTGGGTGCGCTGCTCGCGGTGGGCGTTCGCGTGCTCCCCGCACCGGACGTCCTCTCGATCGCGGTCGTGGTCGGACTCGGTACGGTGCTCGGGGCCTGGAAACGGGTGGGCTCGATGGCCAGCTGGGTGCCCATCTCCGGGCTGTTCATCCTGATCGTCGGCGGCGCGGACCCCGCCCACTACGTCCTGGCCTATCTGGGCCTGACCGCCCTGGGTGCCGTTGTCGGCGTCCTGGTCAATCTCGCGGTGCCACCAATGCCACTGATCGCGACGAACGACGTGCAGGACTCGCTGCGAAACATCCTTGCCGATCAGCTGGACGGTCTGGCCCGGGGACTCGAGCGCACTCCCCTGCCCACGCCCGAACAGTGGCGTGAGGGCGAAGCAGTCCTCCGGTCGCAGTCGGAGCGGGCCCAGGAGCTGATCGGACAGCTGGTGGACGTCCCGAGGGTCAACTGGCGAGCCCGCCGTTGGCGGGGCCCCGCGGAGCACCAACGCCGACGCGGACAGGTGATCCGTGACCTCACCATCCTGGTCGAGGAGATGAAGTCCGTCCTGGCCCACGACGAGCACGCCGAGCGTGAACGAGTGGCACTCGGACCGGCCTTGCGGCCCTCTGCAGCGCGGGCCCTGCATCGCGCGGCCGAGGCATTGCGCTCGGTGGACGGATCCGAGGCGGACGCGGCATCGCTCGAGGCCGCCGCGGAGGCTGCCGAAGGGTTCGCCGCGGCCATCCGCCAGCAGCGAGACGAGGAACAGGTCGACGCCTTCGCTGCTGGAGCCCTGGTCAACACCCTGCACAAGGTCCTGGCCTCGTTGGCGCCCGAGGAGAAATCTGGCAAATTTTTGCCGGATGCGCGTTGACGACGCCGAGGTCTGGGTACCTGCGAATCGTGGCGCCACCGAGCACCGCAGTTCGAAAGAACCACTCCTCCGGGCACCGGAAACTGACCGAATCGGCAGCGACCCGC
>DATCYH010000157.1:0-2287 GCA_036570405.1 Nocardioides sp. | reverse complement strand
GCTCGACCCGCGTGACTTCGGGTTGCCGCTTGCCACGGTCGAGGACCTGCGCGGTGGAGACACCCAGCACAACGCGGACGTCGTACGCCGTCTCCTCGACGGCGAGCAGGGCCCGGTCCGGGACGCGGTCGTGCTCAACACGGGTGCAGCCTTGGCCGTGTTCGATGGCGATCTGGATGATCTTCCGGGCAGCCTGGCATCCGGCATCGAGCGGGCCCGGACGGCGATCGACTCGGGTGCTGCGAAGGCGACGCTGGACAAGTGGGTCAAGGCCTGCGCTGCCGGCTGAGGTCATTGCGACGGTCGCAACACCGTGACGCCATCCGCGGAGCGGATCACCGACCAGTCGGCACTCTGCTCGAGGGCATAGGTGAGTGGCGAGTCTGCTCGGAGGATGATCAGGTCCGGATCGATGGAGTCCACGGTCTCGTCCCACTCCGGGTTGACCCGCACCAGGTCGATGTTCCGGTCGAGCTCTTCTGTGGTGTAGATGTCGCCATACCCGCTGAGGACGAAGTTGAGGTCCGGATGTTTCCACATCAGGTAGCCGCCCCATGCCCAGTCGTTCAACACGATGGCGCCGTCGGGGAGCGAGGTCAGCTCATCCTCTGACCAGCCTGGGAGGTCAGGACCGACCTTCAGCGTGTGCGGTGTGACCAGGGCGAGCACGACCAGTGTCACTGCCCACCCAGCCCAGGCCCAGCGCTTGTCCCACGTCCTGGCCTCGTCCTGCGTCGGAACGATCCGCATGATCGCCGCCGCGGCAATCGGAGCCACCACAGCGGCAGCCACGGGGACAGTCCGCATGGAATAGAGGCACCAGGCGCTGGCGAGGAGCAGTAGAAGCCCGTGCAGCCAACTCGTTTCCCCGTGCCTGAACCAGATCAGGAGGATCAGGGCCAAAAGGGCGGACAGGACCAGCGGTTGCAGGTCCGTGAACTGCGTCGGTCCCCACTCTGCGAAGTATTCGCTGCGGGAGCCGATCGTCGCGATCTCCCTCATCAGGCCCGGGCCGACGGGCGTGAGGAGTACCGATCCGGTGGAGGTGATCGGGACCACCAGTGCCCGGAGTTGGCGGGGATCCCGGCGATCGAGAGCGATTCCGAGCGCTGCGATCACCCCGATGACTACTCCCACGGTCCACATCCCGTGCAGGCTCGACCACGCCCAGGTCAGCGGAATCAGCCACCACCGCAGTCGGCCGTCCCGTGAGGTGGCCAGCCAGGCCGAGACCGTGACCGTGATCAGGATGTAGCTGAGCACCTGAGGCCTTGCTGAGAGCCCCTGCGATGCTGCGCCGAAAGCTACGGCGGTGACGCACGTGGCGACCAGAGGTGTGGCCCAGCGCCGACAGGCAAGATAGAGGACCAATATGAAGGTGCACACTCCGAGACCCGAAAGCCACGCAACGGCCGCAGTGCCGCCCCAGGTCTCCACCCAGGCCATGGTCATCTGTGCTGCCCACTGGGTGGGGGTCCAGTCGCGGGTGCCGAACTCGGTGACGCTCCCGGGGTCTTTGATGCTCCAACCCGCCTGGAACTCGGCACCGAAGCGCAGGTGGAAGAAGGTGTCGTCGTTGGTCAGCCGCAGTGCCGCAGAGCGGCCCGCGGCACCGAACAGGACCAGCAACGCGCACACCGGCAGCACGTTGCGGATGAGACGGGTCACCAAGTCAGGTCTCGGGCTTCCCGCTACGTCCTCCGGCACCCCGAAACGATCACGGTCGAGGTGTCCTTGGTTGTCAATCGACCTCAGAGGTCGAACGTGAAGCTTCCAGCGGTCCGTGGCCGCCGGCCAGTCGGTGAGCGTCAGTCCAGGCCGAGCGAGAACGCCGACTCCAGGTCGTGCTGGGAGTAGGCACGGAACGCGATGTGGGTCTCGGTGGAGACGACTCCGGGGACCTTGTTGAGCCGGTCGGCGACGACCGAGGCGATCGCGTCATGGTCCTTGACCCGGATCATCGCGATCAGGTCGATCTGCCCGGTCACCGAGTAGACCTCACTGACGCCCTCCAGGGCCGCGATTTCCTCGGCGACCTCGGGGATGCGGGCGACGTCGGCGTTCACGAAGACGATGGCTGTGATCACGGACACCACGGTAGCGGGTCGCGTGGCGGGTCAGCGGGCAGGCTGATGTACGGGGGAGATGCTCCGACGGTCGTCAAAGGGGGCCAGTTCCTTGCGGGACTCGTTGACGGCGTCGTGAATGGCCAGGTGACGACGGGCTCCACCGACCGGGCAGGTCCATTCGCCTTCGACGTCGACGAGCCGGATGCCGTCGCTCTCGA
>DATCYH010000156.1:0-2604 GCA_036570405.1 Nocardioides sp. | reverse complement strand
CGCTGCCATGGTTCTGCTGACTCAATACGAGCAGGGTGGCGGAATCGAGTGGGGCGGACGGTACTTCGCGCTAGCGATTCCGATCGCCGGCGCACTCGCCTCGATCGCGTGGGCTCGTGCGATCGAGCCGCTCCAATACGGTGTGAAGGTCCGAGTGGTCTTGGGGCTCGCCGGGGTCAGCATCGCGCTTGCGATCGCAGCGACGTCGAGCTCCCGAGCCCTTCGATCGTCAACCGACGAGGGCCTCGATGAGCTGGCCGAGCTCGAGGCAGACCTCGCCGTCGAGCAGACGATCATCGTCACTCCGGCGTTCTCGCTACCTCGCCTGGACTGGAACCCACCCTCCGGGCGGGCCTGGGTGTTCCTCCCGTTGAGCGAACCGACCACAGCTAGCGCGACGATCGCTCGAATCTGTCGGTCGGATTGGGAGACGCTCGTCCTCGTCGCCGCGGATCCGGTGGAGGTTCTCGGAGGACTGCGGATCGACGTCTCGCCAGACACGATCCGGCCAATCGGAGATCTGAAGGCCGCTATCGTCCCGGTGGCGAACATCCGTTCGTCAGGTTGCGGGGCCCGGTAGCCTGTCGGGGTGTCTGATTCGCTCGTCGTCCGGGGCGCCCGGGAGCACAACCTCAAGAACGTCGCCGTCGACCTGCCGCGAGACCGGCTGATCGTCTTCACGGGGCTGTCCGGCTCGGGCAAGTCGTCGCTGGCCTTCGACACGATCTACGCCGAGGGGCAACGACGGTACGTGGAATCTCTGTCGAGCTACGCCCGGCAGTTCCTCGGGCAGATGGACAAGCCCGACGTCGACTTCATCGAGGGCCTCTCGCCGGCCATCTCGATCGACCAGAAGTCGGCGTCGCGCAACCCGCGCTCCACCGTGGGCACGATCACCGAGGTTTACGACTACCTGAGGCTGCTCTACGCCCGCATCGGCGTGCCCCACTGCCCCGAGTGCGGAGCGGAGATCACCCGCCAGACGCCGCAGCAGATCGTCGACCGGATCCTGCAGCTGCCCGAGGGTACCCGCTTCCAGGTGCTCGCCCCGGTCGTCCGCGGCCGTAAGGGCACCTACGACACGCTCCTCACCGACCTGGCTGCTCAGGGCTTCGCCCGCGCTCGCATCGACGGCGAGATCCACGAGCTCACCGACAAGGTCGACCTCGCGCGCTACGAGCAGCACACGATCGAGGTGGTGGTCGACCGCCTCGTGGTGCGGGAGGGCCTGGAGCGCCGGCTGACCGACTCCCTGGAGACGGCGCTGCGCCTCGCCGACGGCGTGGCCGAGGTGCAGCTGGTGCGCCGCGACGGTGACCCGGTGGGCAACGCCGAGGACGGTGAGGCCGACGACACCCTCACGTTCTCCCAGCACCTGGCCTGTCCCAACGACCACGGGTCCTTCGACGAGCTGGCGCCGCGGAACTTCTCGTTCAACTCGCCCTACGGCGCATGCGCCACCTGCGACGGGCTGGGCACCCGCTTCGAGGTCGACCCTGAGCTGGTCGTCCCCAACCACGACCTGTCGATCGCCGAAGGCGCGATCGCTCCGTGGGCGGGTGGCCACAGCCAGTACTTCAAGCGCCTGCTGGAGTCGGTGGCCGAGGAGCTCGGGGCCGACCAGGACGTGCCGTGGGCGAAGCTCTCGAAGAAGCACCAGACCGCCTTCCTGCGGGGCACCGGGGTCGGCAAGGTTCAGGTGCGCTACAAGAACCGCTATGGCCGGATCCGGTCCTACACGGCCACCTTCGAGGGGATCATCCCGTACCTTCAGCGTCGGCACGGCGAGTCCGACAGCGACGCGCAGCGCGATCAGATCGAGGGATACATGCGCGAGGTGCCGTGCCCCACCTGCGACGGTGCCCGCCTCGCTCCGTTGCCGCTGTCGGTCACCATCGACGGCCACAACATCGCGGAGATCTGCGGCCTGTCGATCGGTGAGGCGGCGAAGACGCTCGCCGGCCTCACCCTCTCTGAGCGCGATCGCATCATCGCCGAGCGGGTGGTGAAGGAGGTCAACGCGCGCATGGGCTTCCTCCTCGACGTCGGTCTCGACTACCTCTCGCTGTCCCGCTCCGCCGCCACCCTCGCCGGTGGTGAGGCCCAGCGCATCCGCCTCGCGTCGCAGATCGGCTCCGGGCTGGTCGGGGTGCTCTACGTGCTCGACGAGCCGTCGATCGGTCTGCACCAGCGCGACAACCGTCGCCTCATCGACACGCTCATCCGCCTGCGCGACCTTGGCAACACCGTGATCGTCGTGGAGCACGACGAGGACACGATCGGCGTGGCCGACTACGTCGTCGACATCGGACCCGGTGCCGGCGAGCACGGCGGCGAGGTGATCCACGCCGGCACCGTTAAGCAGCTCCTCAAGAACAAGGCGTCGATCACCGGGCAGTACCTGTCCGGCAAGCGCTCCATCCCCGTCCCCGCCAAGCGCCGGCCGCCGGGCAAGGAGTGCCTGGTCGTGAAGGGAGCTCGGGAGCACAACCTGAAGGACCTCACCGTCTAGTTTCCCCTCGGCGTGTTCACGGCGGTCACCGGCGTGTCCGGGTCGGGCAAGTCCACCCTGGTCAACGACATCCTCTACCGGGCGCTGATGCA
>DATCYH010000155.1:0-1648 GCA_036570405.1 Nocardioides sp. | reverse complement strand
GAAGGCGATGGCCAGGCGCTTCTGGTACCGGGCACCGGCGCGCATCGCACCGGCCCCGTGGTTGTGATCGCCGCTCATCGCCCTGCTCCCTCGCTGCCCACGCTCGGGATGAAGCGTCCGGCCTGGGCCGCATAGGAGCTGTACGTGCGACCGTGGGTCCGGCGAAGGTAGGGCTCCTCCACGAAGCGGACCTGCAGCTCGAGGCCCACCACAAGCGCGACCAGTGCTGCCAGGGCCCAGATGTTGGCGAGGAGCAGCACGAACCCCGCTGCTGCCATTGCCATCGACGAGAAGATCGGGTTCCGCACGGTGGCGAACACGCCGGAGGTGACCAGTGTCGTCGTTTCAGCCTGGTCGACCCCGATGCGCCAGGAGTCACCCATCGTCAGCTGAGCGGCTACGCACAGCACGATCCCGGCGGCCGCGAGCACCGCACCCACTGTGAACCCCGCCGTGATGTCCAACGGGGGCCATGGGTCCATACCGCCAGCCGCCGCTATCGGTGCGACCACCAGCAACACGATCGCCAGCACGAACAACCCGGCACCGAGCCGCTCCACTGGCGGCGCGCCACGGCGGGGCAGTACGAGCCCGGTGGAGCCCGTCCGGCGCCACTGGACCCAGCTCCGCACGCCGAATGCCAGCACCGCGAACACGACCTCGAGCACGATCGCCGTCGTCGTCCTCATCGCGGGTCTCTCTCAGCGTGACGCAGGTGCTCCAGCGACAGGTCGAGCAGGAGCCGAACGTGGGAGTCGTCGAGTGAGTAGTAGATGACCCTTCCATCCCGGCGGTTGCGCACGATGCCGGCCGTGCGCAGCAATCGGAGGGCATGGGACACGGAGGACTCGGGGACCCCGATCGTCTCGGCGAGGTCGCACACGCACAGCTCCCCCGCCTCGAGTAGGGCGTAGAGCAACCGGGCACGGGTCGGATCGCCCAGCAGCTTGAACTGCTCCGCCAGCCGTCTCGCCTCGTCGGGGTCGACAAGACGTTCACGGACCGCGCTCACACGTTCAGGATCGACCAACCGGGTCGGGCAAGCATCCAGTCCGACCACCGCATCCGACTCAGGTTCGATAGACATCCGCATAGGCATTCAGATATACGGACGAAGTGCGATCTGTCAAGGCGCTCGGCCTGCGGCCATCAGGCCTATGGGAATGTCTCCGCAGCCGCCGGCCCGACCTCGACCAGCTCTAGCCGAAGGGTCCCGTGGCACCCGAACCACCGGCGAACGTCGAGACGGGACTGCCGAACGCCTCCCCCTTGAGGGGACCTTGGACCCTTCTGCCGCGTGACGTCTGCTGCTTGCCTTGGGACGGAGCCACAAGGACCGCATCGAGGCGGCGAGCGGCGGCTCAGCGCACCCTGGCGCGTCTTCCCCCCCCCCGAACCCGAAGAGGTCGTGATCCATGCCCGACACGTCTACCCCAGTCCCACCTGAACCCGGCCAAGGGATGGTGAGACGGCGTGCAGTCATAGGCGCGACCTTCGCCGGCATCGGTGCTGCCAGCTTGGTCGGCGTGACGGCTGCCACGACTTGGCCCGACTCCACCAGTGGCAACGGTTCAGGCGAGCCAGCGAGCGGTGGACAGGGAGCCGAGACGATCTCAGGCGCGCAGATCGACTTCACTGCAACACCCGA
>DATCYH010000154.1:0-7549 GCA_036570405.1 Nocardioides sp. | reverse complement strand
ACCGGGCTCGAGGAGGAACGGCCAACCGAAGGCACCCAGGGTGACCAGGGTGGCCATGAACAGCGCCACGGCCGCGGGGGCGTGGACGCGGATAGCGGTGACGTCACTGGCCATCAAGAGCCGCCCGTACGTCGGCAACCGTCAGCCACTCCTGGGGTGCCATCACCTTGGCCACCTGTGGCGCGAAGGCCGGGGAGGAGACCACGACCTCGGGGACCGGGCCGTCGGCGACGATCTCGCCATCGGCCAGGAGCACCACCCGGGTGGCCAGCTCGGCGACCAGCTCCACGTCGTGGGTGGCCAGCATGATCCCGTGACCGCGCGCCGAGAGGTCCGCCAAGATCCCCACCAGTCGGTGCTTGGCGATGTAGTCCAGGCCGCGGGTCGGCTCGTCGAGGAGCAGCAGCTTCGGGCGTGCGGCCAGCACGATGGCCAGGGTCAGGCAGAGCTTCTGTCCCTCGGACAGGTCGCGGGGGTGGCGGTCGTCGGGGATCTCCGGTGCGAGCTCGTCGACCAGGGCGCGGGTGGTGCCGGCGGGCGCGCCGGCGTCACGGTCTGAGGTGGCGCACTCCTTCGACACCGTCGAGGCGTAGAGGAGATCGGCCGGGACCTGGGGAACCAGTCCGACCTGGGCGGCCTGCACCTTGCCGTGGGTGGGCTTGTGCAGGCCGACCAACGTTCGCATCAGGGTCGACTTGCCGGCTCCGTTGCGGCCCATCAGGGCGACGACCTCACCCGCGCGGAGCGTCAGGTCGATGCCGTTGAGCACCGGTTGGCGCGGAAAGCCGGCCACCAGGTCGTGGGCCGTGCCGACCACGTCGCCCAGCTGCGGAGGCTGGTGGGCGGGAGGGGTGACGGTGGCCAGGCGTTCGCGCAGGGAGACCGACATCCGGCGGGCGTTGCGCACGGTGAGCGGCAACGGCGACCAGCCGGCGACCCGGCCCAGGTCGACCACCGGGGGCGCGATCGGCGTACGCGCCATGATCTCTGCGGGCTCACCGATCTCGACCGGACCGCCGAGGTCCGGCACGTGGATGATCCGGTCGACGTGCGGGACGACGCGCTCGAGGCGGTGCTCGGCGACGATGACGGTCATCCCGAGATCGTGGACCAGTCGCTGCAGCGTGGCCAGGACGTCCTCGGCGCTGAGCGGGTCGAGGGCCGAGGTGGGCTCGTCGAGGACCAGGACACGTGGGTGCGCGGTGAGCACCGCACCGATCGCGACTCGCTGCTGCTGCCCGCCCGAGAGGTGGGTGAGTGGTCGGCCGCGGAGGTCGGCCAGGCCGAGCAGGTCGAGGGTCTCCTCGACGCGGCGGCGCATCGTGGTCTGGGAGAGCCCGAGCGACTCCATGCCGTAGGCGAGCTCGTCCTCGACGTTGTCGGTGATGAAGCCGGCCAGCGGGTCCTGCCCGACGAAGCCCACGACATCGGCCAGGTCGCGTGGTCGGTGGGTCTGGGTCGAGCGGCCGTCCACGGTGACCCGCCCGCGCAGGGTACCGCCGGAGAAGTGCGGGACCAGGCCGTTGATGGTGCGCAACAGCGTGGACTTGCCACTCCCGGTGCGGCCCATCACCAGCACCATCTCGCCCTCGTCGACGACGAAGTCGACACCGTGAAGTGCGGGCACATCGGCGTCGGCATAGGTGACCGACACGTTCTCGAAGCGGATCATCGGCTCACTCCCGTGCTCGGCAGCGGCGGGGCCAGGAAGGCGGGGAGCGCTGCGACGATCACGCCGCCGAGCGCCAGCAGCGGCACCGGGGGGACCTGGGTGGGCGAGGTCAGCACGAGCAGTCCCGGGTCGAGGGAGAGCTGCAGGAACATCAGCACCGCAGCGACGAGTCCGCTCCCGGCGACCAGGAACTCCGGCACCGCCCACGGGTCGGGGCGATAGCGGGTCCGGCCGGTACGTCGTCCGCCGGCGACCAGCCCCAGGACGCCGAGCGTGACACCGACGATCAGCATCGGCAGGCCCATCCAGGAGGTGGCCGTGCCGTTGAGGAGTCCATAGAGGCCCAGGCACAGTCCGACAGAGCCTAGGGTGACCAGGGCGACGGTGAGCCGGCGCGCCCGCGGGTCGGTGACCGTCGTCCGGCCATAGCCGCGTGAGTCCATCGCTGCGGCCAGGTCGACCGAGCGCTCGAGTGCTCCCTCGAGCATCGGCATGGCCAGGCGCCCGAAGCGACGGAACCGGCCCTTCTGCCCGCCGCGCAGCCGGGCCGCGTCGCGGACCCGACGAGCGTCGGTGGCCAGCTGTGGTGCGAAGGTCAAGGCGATGATGCAGGCGATGCCGATCTCATAGAGGGCACCGGGGACGTAGCGCAGCAGCTGCCTGGCCGAGCCGAGGGCGTTGGCGGCACCCACGCAGCAGAAGATGGCGGCGAGCTGCAGGGCGACGTACAACGAGCCCAGCACCGTCTCCAGGGTCACCGCTCCACCGATCCGCAGACCGGTGCGGTCCGGGAGGGGGAGCTCGGGGAGGGTGAAGAGCACGGTGAGTCCTTGGGTGTTGCCCGCGAAGAGGGCCTGGAAGACCAGGTGGATGAGCACCACGAACATCGCGAGCTTGAAGAAGAGTGCGTAGGACGATGCCCACGGGGTGTCACCGCGGCGGGCCGAGACCACGAACCAGGTGACCGCGATGATCACGACGAGCGGAACGGGGTTGAGCGTGCGGCTGGCCGCGGCGCCGAGCCCGATCGCCCACAACCACCACGCCACCGGGTGCAGGGCACGCGGGTGGGTGACGAGGTGGTGTGGGCGCATGGTGAGTCGGTCCTGCTCAGGCGCCTGAGCGACGGCGGCTCATCAGCACGCCGCCCGCACCGAGCAGGACGATCACGACGCCGACTCCGATCAGGACCGGGGTGTTGCTGTCGTCGTCCTTCTCCGAGTCGCCGGCAGCGGTGTCCGAGCCGGTGTTGAAGTCGACCGGCTCGCCATCGACCGGAGTGCCCTTGTCGGCCTTCTCGTCGGCGCAGCCGGTGGCCGGATAGCCGCCGATGCCGCACAGCATCGGACCGAAGGAACCGGTCTCGACGCGCACGTCGGGTGCCACCTTCTGGAGCACCTGGAGGCCGTTGGCCTTCTCCTCGACGACCGAGCACAGGGCCTCGGGTGCCGGGGGAGCTTCGCCGCCGGAGGCGTCCTGCTCGACGCCGTAGTCGATCAGGACGGCGACGCGCTTCTCGCCGGCCTTCGCCTCGGTGTCGCCGCACACGGACTCGAAGGTGACCTTCGACAGGTCCGCGCGCGGGAGGTTGGGCTTGGTGAAGTCGGCCGGCGCGGCGAAGCGGTAGCCCTCGATCGAGCCGTCTGCCGGCGTGGCCTGGGAGGGGCCGGTGCTGGCGGCCACGAACTTGTCGTCGGTGACGTTGAAGTAGGCCCAGTAGCGATAGATGTCTGCTGCGTGGGCAGTGCCCGGCGTGAGCCCGATCGCGATCGTGGCCAAGGCCATCGCGAACATGGAGATGAAGACGGAACGGATGGTGCGCATGGGGCTGGTTGCCCTTCCTTCTGATGCGGCACACGGAGTGAAAGCCGGACCAGGTCCGGCCCCGACCGTAGACCTCGACGGTGTTGGAGTGGAGCCTGATCCCGCCCGGTATTCCGGCTTTACGGCTGCGGGTCAGCGCCGGACTCTCACCGACTTCCCCGGAGCGGGACTCAGATCCCCTTCGCAGGGGACCTGTGCGCAATCTGCCACCGGGCGTGCGTTCCGTCAAAGGGACCCGGACTGCCCGTAGGCTTGCGGCATGGCACTCCCACCCGAGCCCCCGACGTTCAAGTCCGCCTCCCCGCAGCCCAAGTCTTGGACCTGGCGACTCGAGGACGCCGATGGCGGCGTGGTCGAGATCACAGGTGACCTGGCCGGCGAATCGTTCACCAGCCAGGCCGACGCGGAGTCCTGGGTCGGTGAGTTCTATGCCGACCTGGCCGAGCAGGGCGTGCACTCCGTCTCGCTCTTCGAGGCAGATCGGTTCGTCTACGGGCCGATGTCGCTGCACCCGTGAACGATGCCGCGCGAGCGGCGACTGTAGGTCGGACCGAGCGCGTGCCGGCCGAGGTGCTGCTCCTGTGCCGTGACTGGCTGGACCAGGTGCACCGGTTGGCGCCGGGCCTGGTCACCGGTCTGCACCTGCGCGGTGGCATCGGCTTCGGCGAATATGTCGGGGGCAAGAGCGACGTGGACTTCGTGGCGGTGCTCGCGCACCGCCCCTCGCCAGCTGAGCTCGACGCGCTGGAGGACGCCCACCTGGCTGTGGCCGAGCTCCACCAGGAGCTCTTCTTCGACGGCGCGCACCTGCTGGCCAGTGACCTGGCGGCCGACCCGCAGCTGTGCCCCGACGTGCCGTGCACCCTGCACCGGATCTTCGAGCCCGAGGCCCGGCGCGACATCAGCCCGGTGACGTGGCACGAGCTGGCCCACCACGGCGTGACCGTGCACGGGACCGACCTCTCAGCGCTGCAGGTCTGGACCTCGCAGCAAGCACTGCTCGACTTCACCCGGGACAACCTCGACACCTATTGGCGCGGGCATGCCGAGGCGCTTCCCGCCTTCCCCAGCGAGGCGGCGACCGAGGCCAGCTGCGAATGGTGCGTGCCCGGGGTCGCACGCCTGCACCACCTGCTGGTGACGGGGGAGCAGACCTCGAAGTCGGCCGCGCTGCGGTGGGGATTGGAGTTCTATCCCTCGCGGTTCCACCTGGTCCTGGCCGAGGCACTGCGGATCCGCGAGGACCCGGGTGCATGCTCGGCCTACTTGGACCCGCTCGAACGGGGACGCGACGTGGCCGCGTTCACGGCGTACGTCGTCACCGCCGGGACGGCCTGATCGACGCCGCCGGCACGGCCTGAGCACCCCCGCCGGCTCGGCGCATTAGGCTGGGATCGTGCAGGCCTACCTCGATCTCGTCCAACGCATTCTCGATGAAGGTGTCGAGAAGGGCGACCGCACCGGGACCGGAACGTTGAGCGTTTTCGGGCACCAGATGCGCTTCGACCTGTCCGCGGGCTTCCCGCTGGTCACCACGAAGAAGGTGCACACGCGCTCCGTGTTCGGGGAGCTGTTGTGGTTCCTGCGCGGTGACACCAACGTGAAATGGCTCCAGGACCGCGGCATTTCGATCTGGGACGAGTGGGCCGACGACAACGGCGACCTCGGGCCGGTCTACGGCTACCAGTGGCGCTCGTGGCCGACCCCGGCCGGCACCCACGTGGACCAGATCGCACGCCTGGTCGAGGGCATCCGCACCAACCCGGACTCGCGCCGGCACATCGTGTCGGCCTGGAACGTCGCCGACGTGGACGACATGGCACTGCCGCCGTGCCACACCATGTTCCAGTTCTATGTCGAGCCTGCGGACGACGGGCCGGGCCGGTTGAGCTGCCAGCTCTACCAGCGCTCGGCCGACGTGTTCCTCGGTGTGCCCTTCAACATCGCTTCCTATGCGCTCCTCACTCACATGGTCGCCCAGGTGACCGGGCTGCGGGTCGGGGACTTCGTGCACACGTTGGGCGATGCGCACCTCTACGTCAATCACATCGACCAGGCACGGTTGCAGCTCACCCGCGAGCCGCGGCCGTTGCCGAAGCTCGTGCTGGATCCGTCGGTCACCGAGATCGACGCCTTCGACCTCGAGCACATCAGTGTCGAGGGCTATGACCCGCACCCGGGGATCAAGGCACCGATTGCCGTATGAGCGCCGGCCGACGCATCGTGATGGTCGCCGCGTTCGCCCGGAACAGGGTGATCGGCAACAAGGGTGAGATCCCGTGGCACATCCCCGAGGACTTCGCGCACTTCAAGCGGACCACGCTGGGCCACACCCTGGTGATGGGGCGGGCGACGTGGGACTCGATCGGGCGTCCGTTGCCGGGGCGTACGACGGTCGTGGTCACCCGGGATCGTTCCTGGTCGACTCCGTGGACGCCCACCACCGAAGAAGGCGCGGACGATCGGCCCGGGCCGCAGGTTCACGTCGCGCACTCGGTGCAGGCCGCCATCGATCTTGCCGCCACGCTGCCCGGCGACACCGTGATAGCCGGGGGCACCCAGGTCTACGAGCAGGCGATGGCTCTGGCCACGCATCAGGTGCTGACCGAGATCGACCTGGAGCCCGAGGGCGATGCGCACTATCCGGTGCTGCCCGACCAGGAGTGGGCCGAGGTCTCGCGTGAGGTCCACGACGGTTTCGCCTTCGTGGAGTGGGAGCGGGTGGCTCCCGCGCCGACCATCGACGTCTCGGCGGTGGCTCTTGTTCGCGACAACAGTGTGCTGACCGTGCGCAAGCGCGGTACGGATCGGTTCATGCTGGTCGGCGGAAAGCCCGATCTGGGGGAGTCCGCCGCCGCTGCTGGGCGACGTGAGTTCACCGAAGAGGTACGCCTCTCACTGGCCTCGCTCGAGTCGCTCGGCTCGTTCACTGCGCTGGCCGCCAACGAGCCCGGTCACCTGGTTCGCTCCGAGGTCTTCCTCGGCCAGGCCACCGGAGAGCCCGAGGTCGCGGCCGAGATCGAGGAGCTGCGCTGGACCTCCTTGGAGGATGGCGCGGTCTATGACGACCTGGCGCCGCTGCTCGAACACCTGCTTCCCCTCCTGCGCCGACCCGGCAGTTGTTGACGTGCTGATTCGTCGACCCGTCAGTTGTTGACCGGGGACCAGATGTCAACAACTGCCGACTCGGCGGGGGTGGAGTGTCAACAACTGCCGGGTCGACGGGGTGGGGCGGGTGGTCAGGCGCCGAGGTCCCGGTTGGCCATGATCGCCGCGACCGGGGGGATGAACATCGCCACCACGGACATCACCACGGCAGCCCCGGTCGACCAGAACCGGACCACGTTCCAGGCGAGCAGGATCAGCACCAGGCAGACGCCCATCATGATCAGATATCGACGCCGCCGAATCCTCAGCCGCTCGCTCATCGCGAGCGGAACATCGGTGACTCGGTGCGGGCGCTCCACCGGATGCCTGTCCTCGCGCTCCATCCCTCCACGGTAGTCCGCTGCGCCAGGGTCCGGCGTCGCTCGATGTGGCCCGGGCTGGCAGGCTGGAACCATGAGCATCGAACTGCGGATCTTCACCGAACCCCAGCAGGGAGCGACGTACGACGACCTCCTGCGCGTGGCACTGGCCGCCGAGGAACTCGGCTTCGGAGCGTTCTTCCGCTCCGACCACTACCTGGGGATGGGCACCGAGGGCCTGCCCGGCTCGACGGATGCGTGGACCACGCTGGCCGGCCTGGCCAGGGACACCACGACGATCCGGCTCGGGACGATGATGACCTCGGCGACCTTCCGGCACCCGGGTGTCCTCGCGATCCAGGTCGCGCAGGTCGACCAGATGAGCGGTGGGCGCGTAGAGCTCGGCATCGGTGCCGGGTGGTTCGAGGATGAGCACCGGCAGTACGGCATCCCGTTCCCCTCGACCGGCGAGCGCTTCGACCGGTTCGAGGAGCAGCTCGAGATCATCACGGGCCTGTGGAACACCCCGCTCGGCGAACGGTTCACCCACGAGGGCGCGACCTGGCCGATCACCGAGTCCCGGGCC
>DATCYH010000153.1:0-2371 GCA_036570405.1 Nocardioides sp. | reverse complement strand
CTGCGATCCACCTGCGCGACAGAGCCATTCGATGCTCACGCCGGCCCGCACTGCGAGTGGGTAGGCCGTCTCCTCGTCGTGGTCGTGGTCGACCACGACCTGGACCGTCACACCGCGCTCCTCGAGCCAGTCAGCCTCGTCCAGCCACCGGGCGAACGCCGGCAGTGCCGTGGTGTCGAGCGCGAAGACGTAGTGGCCGTAGGTGTTCGGGAAGGCCAGTGACCCGGGCGGCCCAGCCAGCACCACGTCCTCGCCGGGCTGCACGCCGACGGCCCAGTCCGAGGCAAGCCCGCCGGGGTGCAGCACTATGTCGAGGTCGAGCTCCCCGATGGCCGGATCGTGGCGCCGGATGGTGTATTTCCGCATCGGCGGCATCGGCTGGTGCCAGTCGAGCATGAGTCGCTCGGGGTTGTACGTCGGGTCGTTGCGCGTGCCGTCCCCGAGCGGGAAGACCACCCCCACGTGGTCGTCGCACGCGTGGGAGTGCAGATGCGCGATCTCCGGGCCGGACAGGGTCAACCGCAGCATCCGCGGGGTGACCTCGGTGCGCGAGACCACCCGAACGGTGCGGATCCCGACCGGATAGGGCACCCGGACGGTGCCGCGCCCACCGGACTGGTGGGCGCGGACCAGTGGTCCGGGGTTGGCGCGGTCCTGGGTCACTTGAGCTCGTCGGCGAAGGCCTTGGCAAAGGCCTTGTCGATGGCGTCGAGGGTGATCAGGGCCGACTCGTAGGTCGCCGCCTCGCTGAACTGGACCGGGATCACGTGACCGGCCTTGACCGCGGGCAGGTTCTTCCACAGCTTCGAGTCGAGGACATATTGCACCTCGGGTGAGATCTTGCCGTCCGTGCCGAGGGTGTAGGTGATGTAGTCGGCGTCCGCAAAGGTCTCGGGCACCTCCTCGATCGAAGAATATTCGCTGACCTGGGCTGCGCCGCCGTCACTGGCGTCCTTGACCTTGCCGTAGTAGGTGACGCCGAGGTCGCCCACGATGTGGGTGCCGTAGGAGCCACCGAACTCGCGCTGGAACTCACCAGCACCCACGTCCCCGTAGGCTCCGAGGTGGGCGAAGTCGAGACCCTCGACGACCTCTGCATATTTCGCCTTCAGCTCGTCGGCCTTGGCATAGTAGGTCGCCTTCTGCTCCTCGAAGTTGGTGAGCACGCCCGCAGCGTCGGCCTGGCGGCCTCCGAGTTTCTTCCAGTCATCGGGCAGGGAGGGACCGAGCACCACGACGGGGGCGATCTTCTCCAAGCGGTCCATGTTCACATCGCCCAGGACCGGCAGTGGGACACCGAGGATGATCACGTCGGGGTCGACCTTCTCGACGGCCTCGTAGTTCATCGTGTCCGCGGTCTCGCCCATGATCTTCTCGGTCTTCTCATAGGTCGCGAGGTCCTCCTCGGACATCATCGCGGTGCCGCGGCCCCACTCCGAGATCCCGACCAGGGGCGCGTCCACCTCCAGGAGCACCGGGACCGCATAGCCTGTGGCGATCACGCGGTCGGGGTTCTTGGGGATCTCCACCTCGCCGTTGTCGGCGCTGAAGGTGACCGTCTCACCGGAGGCCTCTGCCTCGCTCTCCCCTGCCCAGCAACTGCTCAGGGCAAGGGCGAGGGTGGCGGCGGCGGCCGCGGCAGTGGCGCGGCGGAGGGTGGAGCGTGAACGCATGGCGGTGTTCCTTCGTGTTCTGGGAGTACGACGACCGGGGCGGCCGTGACTCCTGCCCGAGCGCGGGCAGAGTCGTTCGCAGGACGGGATCCCCCCACGTCCGACGCTAGGTGAGGCTACCCTTAGTGGACGTTGTCGCTGTGTCGTGAAGGAGTCAGATGGTGTCGCCGAGAGGACAGGCCCGGTCCCTGTCGGTCCCGCGCACTGCGACGTCTTCGGGCGAGATCGCGATCGAGGAGTTCGGCTATGGCCTCGGTCCCCCGACCGGGATCCTGGTCCTTCGCTATCCCGCGAGCTCCACGGTGCCGGACTTCCCCGAAGATCGCGACGACTTCCTGCACCAAGTGTTCTGGTCGCCCGACGGGGTCCTGCTGGTCAGGCGAGGCACCACCTCACGGTTCCTGGCGCCCACCGAGATGCTCTGGCTCCGGCGCGGCGTCGTGGCGGAGGTGCGGGGCCTGGGCGTGCAGACCATCCTGCGCACGTGCGTGCGGCAGGCTCCGAGCGGACTGACGGATCTCAACGCGGCCGTCCTCGCCCCGGGCGAGGAGGCCCGCGCGACCCTGCTCTCGCTGGCCCGCCCCGGCATCAGCGAGGCGGAGGGTCTACGAGCGCGAGTCGCGATTCTCGATGCGCTCGCGGCCTGCCCGGCCGGAGAGATCGAGCACGCAGGGTCCTGGCAGTCGCCGGCCCACTCG
>DATCYH010000152.1:0-1716 GCA_036570405.1 Nocardioides sp. | reverse complement strand
ATAGTGGGGCACGGCAGCCCAATAGCTCACGGCCGGGATGTCGAGGCGCGTGCACGCATCCTGGAAGACGCCGAGGATCCCGGTCGGGCCTTCGTACGTCGAGTGCTCCAGGCGGAGGCGATCGACCAGGTCCGGCTCGGTGGCCGTGCCGGTCACGGGGATCGGACGGGTGTGCGGGGTGTCGGAGAGCAGCGCACCGAGGGTGATCACCAGCTCTCCACCCAGGTCGTCGCAGGCAGCCAGGATCTCGGCGCAGAACTGGCGCCAGCGCATGTTCGGCTCGAGTCCGCGGACCAGGATCACGTCCCGGTCCAGGTCGGGCGGGGAGGCGATTGCGATCTGGGTGCCGGGCCAGGTGAGCGAGCGGTGACCGTCGAGTCCGGTGCTGACCACGGGACGGTTCATCTGGAAGTCGTAGAAGTCCTCGGGGTCGATGGCACCCACGGTGCGTGCACCCCACACCTCGATCAGGTGGTCGATGACGTCCGAGGCCGCATCAGCAGCGTCGTTCCAACCCTCGAACGCAGCGATCACCACAGGGTTGACCAGGTCGGAGACGTCCTCGAGTTCGATCATCCAGCCAGCCTAGCCACGCGAGCGACACCGTGCGTGGGACCCCTGGGGCGCCGTGGCCATGAACAGACATAGCGTGGCGAGGATTCGCTCGTTTACGGAGCAAGGTGTCAGCATGCGGAAACGGTGTCCAGAGTTCGGACGGCCTGCCTACTGTGGGAGGGCACCTCGACCCGAGAGGAAATCGTGACGGAATCTCCTGTCATCCAGCCCGATGCGACCGCAGACCTGGCGGCGCTGATGAGCGAGCGCATCCTCGTGCTCGACGGAGCGATGGGCACGATGATCCAGCGACATTCCCCGGGCGAGGCCGAATACCGCGGCGAGCGTTTCGTCGACTGGGCCCGCGACGTCAAGGGAAACAGTGACCTGCTCTCGCTGACCCAGCCGGAGATGATCCGTGGCATCCACCGCGACTACCTCGCTGCGGGTGCCGACATCGTCGAGACCAACACGTTCTCCGCCACCACGATCGCCCAGGCCGACTTCGGCATGGAGGAGCTCGCCTACGAGCTGAACTTCGTCGGCGCACGCCTGGCCCGCGAGGCCTGCGACGAGGTGAGCACCCCGGACCGTCCGCGCTATGTGGCGGGTGCGCTCGGCCCGACCAACCGCACGGCCTCGATCTCCCCGGACGTCAACGACCCGGGCGCCCGCAACGTGACCTACGACCAGCTGGTGACGGCATACCTCGAGCAGGCCAACGGGCTCGTCGACGGCGGCGCGGACATCCTCCTGATCGAGACCATCTTCAACACCCTCAACGCCAAGGCCGCCATCTTCGCCCTCGAGACCCTCTTCGAGGACCGCGGACGCCGCTGGCCCGTGATCATCTCCGGCACCATCACCGACGCGTCGGGACGCACGCTCTCCGGCCAGGTCACCGAGGCATTCTGGAACTCCGTGCGCCACGTGCGCCCGCTGGCCATCGGCCTGAACTGTGCACTCGGTGCCGCCGAGATGCGCCAGTACATCGCCGAGCTCAGCCGGATCGCCGACTGCCACATCTCCTGCTACCCGAACGCCGGTCTGCCGAACGCTTTCGGTGAGTATGACGAGTCGCCCTCCGACATGGCCACGGTGATCAAGGAGTTCGCCACCAGTTCACTGGTCAACATCCTCGGCGGCTGCTGCGGCACCACG
>DATCYH010000151.1:0-2135 GCA_036570405.1 Nocardioides sp. | reverse complement strand
ACCGGAGGTCGGTCCCGATCGGGACCGACCTCCGGTGGTCTGTACGGCATCAGGGACTCGAACCCCGAACCCGCTGATTAAGAGTCAGCTGCTCTGCCAATTGAGCTAATGCCGCTTGAAGCGAGAGCAACATTAGCAGTGAGTGGCCGATCGCAAAAATCGCCGGTGACCATGGGTGTTCATCCGCCCTCAACAACCCGCTTCGACACCTGCTGGGCGGCGATCTCCCGAGCCGTGAACGGGAACCTGACCCACTGCTCGTCGGCGAACATCCGGGTCTGGTCCTGCGACCACTGCGACCGCGGGTTCTCCGACTGTGAGTAGGTCAGGATCGTCCTCGCGTCCACGCCGGTCGCGGTGAACGTGACCGCCTGGATGTGCGAGGAGCCATAGGTCACCGGCCGATAGGCGTTGCTGTTCTGTTCCGGCGTCACCGAGCTCAGCGCGTTGGCGTTGCCAGCCGCATGCGACCCGCCTCCGATACCGATCGGCGAGGCACCACGGTCGGCAGCCACCTGGAGCGAGCCCCAGTTCGCGTCCATCGGCGTGCCGGCCTGCTGCAAGGCCTCGATCGCCTGCGTCATTGCTCGCACGACCTTGGCGTTCTTCGCGTCGAGCCCACGCGGCGTGTTCAGCGGGTCGGCGGCGGAGAACGGGACCTTCCAGATCCCGGTTGCGGGCAACCGCTCGACGAACTCCTCGAAGATGTGGGTCCCCACGGACTCCTTGTCGCTGCGTCCGTCCCAGGCCTTCAGGACCCGGCAGGCATCTCCTCCGGCCGCAGCCTGGCAGGTGGCGTCCAGGGCACCATCGGCGCGCATCACCTCTGCCGCACGGGCGCGGTTCTCATATTGGAACGCCGCGAACTTGGTGAACGAGAGCTTCCGGCCACCGGCCAGCGCCTCCTGCGGATAGGCGTTGACCATCTGGGTCCGGAAGCTGCGGACGCACCGCTCGCAGCCGATGATCTTCGAGAACCCCTCGAGACGCTGTTGGGGGTTGGGCAGCCAGTAGGAGTCATTGGCGTTGCTCACCCAGTCCCGCCGATAGGCGTCGGGGAGGTGCTCAGGTCCCATTGCCCCGGGACGGACTCCCGGGGAGTTCGCCCAGGCGCACTGCTTGCCAGCCAGGGCGCCGTTCAACCCCGGCAGGCCCGCCACCAGGAGGAGCAGGCTGCCCACCGGGGTCACGCAACGGTTGATCATCGCGTTGGAGACGTTCGGGACCACCGAGTGGTCGGCATAGACCACCGCGCCCTTGCGGTCGGCGGCGATCGTGTTCACCCACGGCATCCCGCCCTGGCCGTCCTGGCGCCGGATCAGGTCGCGCACACTCGTCGCGTCGCCCATGTCCAAGAAGGTGTCGAGGGTCCGCAGCTGCTCGGCGTTGGCGTCGCGGATCGCCCACAGCGTCGCCGCGCCCCAAGGCATCAACATGTCGGGGGCGTCGATGACATAGCCCTCCGTGGTGCGGAAGAGGTCTTCGCGCACCGTCGTGATCGAGCCGTCCGACTGTCGAATCCTGACGTCCACGACGCGGCGCTCGAGCGGCTTGAGCCCCTTGCTGCCGAGGTACATCGTGGTGCCCGGGATGGTGACATATTCGTATGGCGTGAACCGGTAGGCCGTCGACACCGTGTGGCTCCATGCCACGTCCTTGTTGAAGCCGATGTTCACCGCCGGCGATCCGACCAGCGATGCCCCCGCGACGTCGTACTTTCCGGGGATGGTCAGGTGCTGCTGGGTGAAGCGGAACCGGCCCCGCCACGGGAAGTGCGGGTTGCCCAGCAGCATGCCGCGTCCGGTGGTGGACTTGTCGCCCCCGACGGCCGTGGCGTTCGATCCGAAGGTGTGGGCCGGATCCTTGCCCAGTGCCCGGAGCACGGCGTCCTGGTCCACCTCACGCGCGGCCGCGGCGAGATCGGCCGGGGTCGGCAGCTTGGGCAGTCCTGGGACCTCCGGAAGGCCGGGATCGAGGATGGACGCCGGAGCGGCCGAGACGATCTGGTGGGTGAAGTGGCCGGTGGAAGCCATGATGTTGGCCAGATAGAGGCCATACCAGAGGTCGACGGGCGAGGCCTTGGTGTCGAGGTGACGGGCGCCGCGGCATTCCGGGTCCGTGACCCCGTCGCGGCC
>DATCYH010000150.1:0-9283 GCA_036570405.1 Nocardioides sp. | reverse complement strand
AGGCGGAGGTCGGGGAGCGTGGGCCGCTTGCCCGTCCGTGAACCGGCGAGGTCGGCGACCCGGTCCAGTGACTCCCGGACGAATGACGCGGCCCGGCCGGGCGCCGCCATCGGCGGGCCGTCGGCCCGACCGGTCAGCGCCATCGCACCGGAGCGGGCCCAGTCACGCAGGGCCCAATCACCCGGAGCCCAGTCACCCGGGGCCCGGCTCTCAGCAGCGACCATCGACGAGTCCCCAGGCAAGGGCGGTCCCGAGGTCCAGGGGCCGGTTCGTCAACGCCAGGTGGGCCGTGCGCCAGCGTCCGATGCGACGAGTGATCGAGACTGTGCCGCCCGCGCCGGGGATCAGGCCCATGCCGAGCTCGGGGAGCTGGAACCAGGCCCCCTCACGCGCCTCGACCCGGGCCGCGAAGGCGGGCACCTCGATCCCTGCCCCGATGCAGGCGCCGTGCAGCTCGACCCGCATCCGGTCACCCAGCCGTTCGCGTAGCCCGTGCACGGCCAGGCCCGCGCTCTGCTGCAGCCGGACCAGGTGGGCCGCTGCGACGTTCGGGGTCGAGCCGAACTCGGCGAGGTCACCGCCGCTGCAGAACGACGGTCCGTTCCCGGCCAGCACGACCTCGCGCACCGTCTCGTCGTACGCCGCGATCGCGAGGGCGTCCAGAAGTGCGTCACGCATGCCGTGGCCGAACGCGTTGTGTCGTCGAGGCCGGTTCAGGACCACCGAGAGCTGGTCGTCGGTGCGGGAGACCAGCACCGGCTCGTCGTGTGTGGGCGGCAGGGCGCCGAGGGGCGTGGCCGCCCGCCACGCGCGGAACTCCGGACCCGCGAGCAGGGTGGAATAGGCCAGCGACTCGATCACGAGCCCGTCCGGCACGTCTGCCCGCGAGGTCGCTTCGAGGACGCCGGCCAGGGTGATCGCGGCCAGGGGAGCCGATGCGACGGTCTCGGCCATCCGGTCCACATCGCCGGGGACGCCCGGAGTCCAGGACCGACCGGGGGCATCGGGGGCGATGGTGGTGGTGAGGGTCTCGAGGACCGGAGCCGCAACCTCGGGCAACGGCCGCGTGGCCAGGCCGACCAGGACCGTCGTGCGGAACCCGGACAGGCGTTGCGCCACACGCTCGGCCAGTGACCAGTCGGCGCCGTCGAGATCCACCACGACGAGTGGCCGCACCGGCCGCCCCGCGGCGTCGAGCTCGAGGTCGCCAGAGCCGTCGAGCAGTTCTCCCAGTCCGACCGTCTCCACGATCCGCAACGTAGCAGCCGGATCAGTGGCCAGCTGGAACCCCCGGTTCTCGGCGACTGCGCGCCACCATGGGTGCTGCCAGGCTCAGCGGCGGCCGGTGAGGTCGCGCCCGATGATCTGGCGCATGATCTGGTTGGTGCCGCCGTAGATCTTCTGCACGCGGGCGTCGAGGTAGGCCTGGGCGATGGGGAACTCCATCATGTAGCCGTAGCCGCCGTGCAGCTGCAGGCAACGGTCGATCACCCGGTTCTGCACCTCGGTCGTCCAGAGCTTCGCCTTGGCGGCGTCGACCGCGCTGAGCTTCTCCTCGTTGAACGCGAGGATGCACTTGTCGAGGTAGGCGCGGCTGACGTCGATCTCGGTGGCGATGTCGGCCAGCGTGAACCGGGAGTTCTGGAAGTCCGCGAGCGGCTGGCCGAACGCCTCGCGCTCGTTGGTGTACTTCAGGGTCCAGTCCAGTGCGGCACTTGCGGAGGCCACGGCGCCGGCGGCGATCGCCAACCGCTCCAGCGGCAGGTGGCCCATCAGCTGGCGGAAGCCGCCGCCGAGCGTGCCGAGCAGGTTCTCGGTGGGGACGAAGACGTTGTCGAAGAAGAGCTCCGAGGTGTCCTGGGCCTGCAGGCCCAACTTGTCGAGCTTGCGGCCCTTGGCGAACCCCTCCATGCCCTCCTCCAGCACCAGCAGCGAGAAGGCGTCGGTGCCACCGGAGGGGTCGGTCTTCGCCACGACCACGACACGGTCGCACTGGATTCCGCTGGTGATGAAGGTCTTCGAGCCGTTGACCACCCAGCCACCGGGGGCCTCGGTCGCCGTGGTCCGGATGCCCTTGAGGTCGCTGCCGGTGCCCGGCTCGGTCATCGCGACGGCCATGATCGACCGTCCGGCGCACATGTCAGGCAGCCAGCGCTGCTTCTGCTCCTCGGTGCCCATCGCCACGACGTAGGGGATCAAGATGTCGTCCTGCAGGCTGAAGCCCGAGGCGAGCGAGGCTCCACCGGCTCGCATGAGCTCCTCGTAGACGACGTTGCGGAAGCGGTAGTCCCGCATCAGTCCGGCGCCGCCGTACTCCTCCGGCCCCGACAGGCCGATGACGCCCTGCTTGCCCGCTGCCTCCCAGACGGCGCGACCGGTCGCGCGCTGCTCGTTCCACTCCTCCAGGTGCGGCTTCACCTCACGATTGACGAACTCCCTGACCACCGTGCGGAACTGCTCGTGATCGTCGGAGTACAGGTCGCGGTCCATCGTGGCTCCTCTTGTTGCGGTCTCGTGTGCCATGTCATAGTAAACGTATAATCAGATAACTGATACATCGATTTGCACCAGTCTCGTCCTGACAGGGGAAGCACATGACCAACGCGGTGATCGTCGACATCGTCCGCACCGGATCAGGCAAGGGTAAGCCGGGCGGAGCACTCTCCGGGGTGCATCCCGGCCGCCTGCTCGCCCAGACCCTGAACGCCCTCGTCGAGCGCAACGACCTCGACCCGGCCATCGTCGACGACGTGATCGCCGGATGCGTCGGCCAGGTCGGCGACCAGGCATTCAACATCGCCCGCACGGCGCTTCTCACCGCTGGTTTCCCCGAGAGCGTCCCCGGCGCCACGGTCGACCGGCAGTGCGGTTCGAGCCAGCAGGCTGCGCACTTCGCCGCGCAGGGCGTGATCGCCGGCGCCTATGACATCGCGATCGCCTGTGGCGTCGAGTCGATGAGTCGGGTGCCGATGGGCTCCACCGCAGTCGGCGGCGACGGCTATGCGCCGCTGGCCGACC
The DNA here is from genome assembly GCA_036570405.1 of Nocardioides sp. Classification (GTDB taxonomy): domain Bacteria; phylum Actinomycetota; class Actinomycetes; order Propionibacteriales; family Nocardioidaceae; genus Nocardioides. Next base: position 6,265 of record DATCYH010000150.1, on the reverse strand, counting down.
GCTATCCCGAGGGCCTGGCCCACCAGGGGGTCGGCGCCGAGCTGATCGCCAGTCGGTGGAAGCTGGACCGTGAGGCGCTCGATGTGTACTCCGCTCGGTCGCACCAGCGCGCCGCCGCCACTGCGGCCGCTGGGGGCTTCGCCAGGGAGATCATCCCGGTCGACCTCGGCGAGGGGCGCACACACACCGCCGATGAGACCGTCCGTGCGAGCACCACGCCGGAGGGCCTTGCTGGACTGAACCCCTCCTTCGTCGACCCGGCGTTCGCCGCGCGCTTCCCCGAGATCGACTGGAAGATCACGCCGGGCAACTCCTCGCCGCTGACTGATGGCGCCTCCGCCGCACTGATCATGAGCGAGGAGAAGGCCGTCGAGCTGGGCCTGACCCCGCGTGCCCGGTTCCACACGTTCTCGGTGAGTGGCAGCGACCCGCTGCTGATGCTGACCGGTGTCATCCCGGCGACGCACAAGGCGCTGCAGCGCTCTGGTCTGACCATCGACCAGATCGACGCCTACGAGGTGAACGAGGCCTTCGCGCCCGTCCCCCTCGCCTGGCAGGCAGAGTTCAATGCCGACCCGGAGAGGCTGAACCCCCGCGGCGGCGCGATCGCTCTCGGCCACCCGCTCGGCGGTTCGGGCCTGCGACTGATGGCCACCCTGCTCAACCACCTCGAGGACACCGGCGGCCGCTATGGCCTCCAGACGATGTGCGAGGGCGGCGGCATGGCCAACGCCACGATCATCGAGCGCCTCTGACCCTCCTCCCACCACAGAAAAGGAACATCATGAATCTCAACGGCAAGGTGGCCCTGGTCACCGGCGGCGCCTCGGGACTCGGCCTGGCCACGGTCAAGCGACTGCACGAGGCCGGCGCCTCCGTGGTCATCGTCGACCTGCCCTCCTCGAACGGCGAGAAGGTCGCGGCCGAGCTCGGCTCGCGGGCCGCGTTCGCCCCCGCCGACGTGCAGGACGAGCAGCAGGTCCAGGCCGCGATCGACGTCGCCACCGACCTCGGGCAGCTCGCGGTGACCGTCAACTGTGCCGGCATCGGCAACGCGATCCGCGTGGTCGCCAAGGACGGCACTCCGTTCCCGCTGGCGGACTTCCGCAAGATCATCGACGTGAACCTGATCGGCACCTTCAACGTGATCCGGCTGGCCGCAGCGGCGATGGTCGCGAAGACCGACGTGGACGGCGAGGAGCGCGGTGTCATCGTCAACACGGCATCCGTCGCTGCCTACGAGGGCCAGGTCGGCCAGACGGCGTACTCCGCCTCCAAGGGTGGCGTCGTCGGCATGACCCTGCCCATCGCGCGCGACCTGGCGCAGCACAGGATCCGCGTGGTCACCGTCGCGCCGGGGCTCTTCCTGACCCCACTGTTCGAGACCCTCTCGCAGGAGTACATCGACTCGCTCGGCGCCCAGGTGCCGCACCCGTCCCGGCTGGGCAGCCCGGACGAGTTCGGCGCGCTGGTCGGCCACATCGCCGAGAACCCGATGATCAACGGCGAGGTGATCCGGCTCGACGGCGCGATTCGCATGGCGCCGCGCTGAGCCACTCCCCGGCGGACGACGGGCGGCCCGGTCATGACCGGGTCGCCCGTCGGCCATTTCGCCGCAATCATTGCCTTAATGAGTTATATGATTCTATTATTGTGATGCACCCCACAGCATGCGAACCACCATCCCCCAGTGTCTGGAAGGACCCCCGATGACCAGCCAGCCCGAAGGCAAGGGCCCACTCGCCGGCCTTGTCGTAGTTGACCTGTCGACCACCCTGCCGGGTTGCCAGACCAGTCAGTTCCTGGCTGACTGTGGCGCCGACGTGATCATGGTCGAGCCGCCCGGCGGCAACCCGATGCGACGCGATCCGGGTTGGCCGGCCCTGCTGCGCACTCGCCGCAGCATCACCCTGGACATCGAGAACGACGAGGGCGACCTGAACACGCTCCGCGGTCTCCTCGCGCAGGCCGACGTGCTGGTCAGCACGATGCGTCCCACGACGGCCGAGCGGATCGGCTTCACCCCGGCTGCACTTGCCGAGAAGTTCCCCCGTCTCGTCACCGCGATGATCACGGGCTGGGGGATGGAGGGTCCGTTCCGCCACTACAAGGGCTACGAGGGACTGATCAACGCCCGGTCCGGGCTGATGCACTCCAAGCGCCAGCTCAAGCTGCGCCCCGGACCGGCCTATGTCACGACGCCCTACGCCTCGTTCGGCGCGTCACAGGGAGCGATCCAGGGCATCCTCACCGCGCTCCTGGAGCGCGAGAGCAGCGGCCTCGGCCAGACGGTGGAGTCCAACCTGGTCCGCGGCGTCGCCGCCTACGACACCTACAACCAGTTCTACGAGCTGGTGCTGCACCGCTACCCGGGCGCCTACCAGCCGATGGACACGGCGTACGACGACGAGGGCTTCCCACAGGCCTACCTCATCTATGCGCTGCTGATCGCCGCCACCAAGGACGGCACCTGGCTTCAGTTCGCCCAGACCGCACCTCGCCTGATGCAGGCCTGGCTCATCGAGCTGGGCGTGGCTGCCGACCTGGCCGACCCGAAGTGGGAAGGCTTCCCGATGCTGCCCACCAAGGAGCTGCGCACCGAGTGGTGGGACAAGATGCTCGCCAAGGTCTCCGAGCGCACGCTGGAGGAGTGGCAGCACACCTTCGAGACCAATGGTGACGTGAGCGCGGAGACCTTCCGCAGCCCCACCGGGTCGTTCGACCACCCGCAGGTCGTGCACGACAAGCGCGTGGTCGTCGTCGAGGACCCCGAGCTCGGACCTGTGCGCCAGCCCTCCAGCCTGGTGCACACCGCTGACGGCGCCCTGGGCGAGTTCCGGCCCGCGCCGCGGGTCGGCGAGCACACCGACGAGCTCAGTGCGCTTGCCGCAAAGGTCGTCGACGCCGTGAACCCGGACGGGGCCAGGCCTGACGGTCTGCCGCTCGAAGGCATCACCGTCGTGGAGTTCGGTGTGATGTTCGCCGGACCCTTCGGTGCCACCCTGCTCACCGACCTCGGCGCCCTCGTGATCAAGATCGAGACCCTCGGTGGGGATCAGATCCGCAACCTGGTGGCCTTCCCGGAGGCCGGCGGCGCCCGGGTCCTGCAGGGCAAGGAGTCCCTGGCCGTCGACCTCGGCACCGACGAAGGGCTTGCCATCGTGCACGAGGTGGTCAAGAAGGCCGACGTGGTCCTGCAGTGCTTCCGCGCCGGTGCGGCCGAGCGGAACAAGGTCGACGAGGCCACCCTCAAGCAACTCAACCCCGACCTGGTCTATCTCAGCGCGCCGGGCTACGGCGTCGACGGTCCCTATTCGACGCGCGCGGCCTATGCACCGTCGATCGGTGCCGCGTCCGGCATCTCCGCGACCGACGCCGGTGGCCTCCCGCACACCCCGACGGACATCGACGACCTGCACAGGAGCGCGCGGATGCTGCACGCGTCCGGCGCCTGTCCCGCTGTCCAGGCGGACGGTGCCGCGGCGCTCGGTGTCGGCACCTCACTGTTGCTCGGCATCCTTTCGCGGGCGCGAGGCGTGCCCATGCAGGGCATGGTGGCGACGATGCTCGGCACCGCGCACCAGGCGCTGATCACCTACAACGCCGACTATGAGGGCAGGGCCGAGAACCCGCACCCGGACCCGGACTTCTACGGCCTGGGTGCGCTCTACCGCCTCTATGAGTCCCACGACGGCTGGGTCTTCCTGGCGGCTCCCGAGGCCGACGAGTGGGACGCCTTGGTCAAGGCGCTCGCGCCACACGTGGACCTCGGCGCGGACGAGCGGTTCTCCACCCCCGAGCTGCGCGTGGAGAACGACGCGCAGCTGGCCGAGGTGCTGTCAGGCGTCTTCGCCAAGGGTGCGAAGCGGGACTGGGAGACCGACCTCACCGCGGCCGACGTCGGCTGCGTCCTCGTCGCCGAGGAGAACTGCGAGTGGGTGATCCAGGACGACGAGTTCTATGAGGCCGGCTACTCCGTCGACGCAGTGAGCCCGATCTTCGACGAGCACCGTCGTACGGCGCCGCTGACGGCGTTCTCCCGCTCGAAGATCCAGGCGCCTGCCGGTTGCACGATCGGCCAGCACACCAAGGCGATCCTCGCCGAGATCGGCTATGACGAGGCGCGCGTGGCCGACCTCGCCGAGCGCAAGGTCGTCGGAGTCTGATCCGAAGCATCCGTACGCCGTAAGGGGCGCCGGCTCTCGCGTGTGCGGGAGCCGGCGCCCCTTCCGTTCCAGTGCGTCCGTGCGAGCTGGGCGCTACGCGGACTGCCACTCAGGTCATTCGCAGGAGGTCACTCCGCGGAGGCGAGCGCCGTCTGGATGCCCTGGGCCAGTTCGAGCACGAGGTCGGCGTCGTCGATGCCGAGAGTGTTGACCGAATAGCGACGCACCACGCCGGACCCACGGGCGACCAGCTTGGCCGGGATCTCCTCGGGAGAGCCCACGACCGCGAAGGTCTCGAGCACATCGTGGGGGAGGCGTTCTCCCATGCGCACCCAGCGGTCGGGATCGTCACCCAGCGACATCGCATGCATCTCCTCGCCGAGGTCCTCCCAGCCGTGCAGGGCGAGCACCGGACGATAGGCGGGGGTGGAGGCATAGAAGGCCAGTTGCTCCTTGACCGACTTGGCCGAACCGGCCATCTGCTCCTCGTCGCGACCAGTGACCAGGAAGGACAGGTCGACGACCTCGAACCCGTCGCGAAGTGTGCCGCCGGCGCCGCGTTCGAGCGCGGGGAGGGTGACCTCGCGGAGGTAGCGCTCGGTGGAGAAGCCGTGCACGAGCATGCCGTCGGCGACGGCGCCTGCGGTCTCGCACATCTTCGGGCCGACCGCGGCAATGAAGACCGGCGGCGCGGGTGTCTCCGAGGGCGGTGTGAACATGGGCGTCATCAGCGTGTGGGTGTAGAAGTCACCACGGAAGTCCAGCTTGTCGCCGGTCTCCCATGCGTCCCAGATCGCGCGCAGGGCGGAGACGAACTCCGCCATCCGCGCGGCCGGGGCGCTCCACGGCATCGAGTAGCGGCGCTCCACGTGGGGCTTGATCTGGCTGCCCAGCCCGAGCACCAGTCGACCACGGCTGTAGTCCTGGAGGGCGCGAGCCTGGGTGGCGAGCGTCATCGGGGTGCGGGCGAAGGCGACCAGGATGTTGGTCATCAGGTCGACGCGCTCGGTGGCGCCGGCGGCAACGGTCAGGTTCAGGAGGGGGTCCGAGCTGAGCTCCGCATAGGAGACGCCGTCGAGTCCGGCCTCCTCTGCCAGTCTCGCGAGAGCGGCGGTGTCGGCCATCCGCTGACCCGGGGGCATGATCGGGAGGACGACCTTCGGCTTGTTCATTGTGCTCCTTCGTGTGTGCCGATCGTGTGGGGGAGGTGCTCAGGCGACGAAGTCGTCCCACTGCGTGGCGAGGTAGTCGATGAAGGCCGGGCCGACGCTCTCCGCGGCCAGGTGGTCACGGGTGACCGGCTGCGGGATCGAGCGGAAGTCCGGGTCGGCCAGCGCCCGACGGGCGAAGTCGTGGTGCAGGATCCCACCGGTCCCGACCAGGACGAAGTCGGCACCGTGGTCCAGGCACCAGCGGGCGCCGGCCGTGTCGAGGATCTTGCCCGCCACACCCAGACGGGTGTCCCCGCGCGGCAGGTCGGTGAAGTGATCGATGAGCAGGCCGTCGTACCCGTCCTCGTGGGGCGGTTTGAAGGCGTCCCACAGGGACATGTCCAGATAGTCGAGGTGTCCACCGAGCAGGACCTCGCCGGCCAGCCGACGCGATTCCTCCAGCACGACACCGTTCCGCTCGGGGGTCAGTCGCAGCCCGACCTGGAAGCCGGGTCCCGTGGCCGCGCGGATGCCGGCCAGGACCTCGTGGATGATCCGGAACCGGTCGTCCGCCGACCCGCCATAGCCGTCGGTGCGGAGGTTGTTGCGTCCGTCGAGGAACTGGCAGAGGAGATAGCCGTGAGCCCCGTGGACCTCGATGCCATCGAAGCCGGCCCGCTCGGCCAGGACCGCCGCGGCTGCGAAGTCATCGACGACCCGTCGGACCTCATCCGTGCTCATCGCGCGAGAGCCCTTGACAGGGTCCGCCCACGGCGCGATGACGTTGCCCGCGTTCAGCGTGGGGTCTGCCCGACGACCGCCGTGCTGGAGCTGCAGTGAGGAGATGCTCCCGGCAGCACGGATGCCGTCGGCGAGCCGGGTCAGCCCGGGCAGGAACCCGTCACTCCAGGCGGCGAGCTGGCCGGGAAAGGTCTGGCCGTCGGCCGA
>DATCYH010000149.1:0-1786 GCA_036570405.1 Nocardioides sp. | reverse complement strand
AACGCAGGTGGACCATGCCGGCGCACGAGAGCGGCTGGCGCACCAGGTCGGCATACTCCATGTCAACGGCTGCCGAACGCGGCGACGTCGTGGTGCGCGTGGCACCGTCCCCGGTGTGCCACGCCATGCCCCATCCGTCGGAATGCACTGCGGTCAAGGACGTGAAGGCCTCCAGTCCCTCGTCGCCGAGCAGGTCCGCGACAGAGCGCTCGGACTCGGTCACATAGCCGAACAGTCGACACATCGCAGTGGGTCACCCCTTTCGTCTGGTCCCACGCCCGGGATGCGACGCACCACCGGACGGAGATGGTTTGCATGACTCAGCATTCCTCGGGCGGTACCCCGAAGACGGCGCGGACAGTCGGCGTCGAGGAGGAACTGCTCCTGGTCGACAGTGAGAGCGGTCTGGCCCGATCGGTGGCCCACCAGGTCTTGCGCGTCGCAGAACGTCGCGGTGACACCCAGTCCGACAACGGGAAGCCGGGCGGCTCATTGGGTCCCGAGCTCCAGGAGCAGCAGGTCGAGACAGACACCCCGCCGGAGCGTGACCTGGACGACCTCGGAGCCGAGCTGGTCCGGTGGCGGGAAAAGGCCCGAGCCGCCGCAGAGGAGACCGGCGCGCTGGTGCTCGCCAGCGGGACGACGCCGTTGCCGGTGCAGCCGAGGGCCTTCGGCGATCCGCGTTACGTCGAGATCACCGAACGCTTCGGCCTCACCGCGAGCGAACAGCTCTCCTGCGGATGCCACGTGCACGTGTCGGTGAACTCCGAGGACGAGGCGGTCGGGGCCATGGACCGGATCCGAGCCTGGTTGCCCGCGCTCCTGGCGCTGAGTTCCAACTCGCCGTTCTGGCAGGGCCGGGACTCGGGCTACGAGAGCTATCGGTCCCAGGTGCTCACCCGCTGGCCGACCAGCGGCCCCACCCAACTGCACGGGGATGCGCGCGGCTATGCCGAGCACCTGCGCCAGCTGGTCGACACCGGCGTACCCCTCGATGAGGGGATGGCCTACTTCGACGTCAGGCCCTCCCAGCACTACCCGACACTCGAGATCCGGGTCGCGGACGTCTGCTTGGACCCGCAGGACACAGTCCTGGTTGCTGCCCTGTGCCGAGCGCTGGTGGACACGGCATCGGAGGAGTGGCGAGACGAGGTGCCGCCCGACCAGGCCTCTGTCGCGCTGCTCCGCCTGGCCACCTGGCAGGCAGGTCGCCACGGTCTGTCGGGGAGCCTGCTCGACCCGGCGACGCACCGTCAACGTCCCGCTCGAGAGGTGGTGGATGCGCTGGTGGCGCACGTGGCGCCGGCCCTGCAACGCTCCGGTGACCTGGCTCGTGTCGAGCACCGCCTGGACCATCTCTTCACCGCAGGGACCGGGGCCGCCACCCAGCGCGCGATCCTCGAGAAGCAGGGCCGGCTCGACCGCGCCGTGGTGGAGCTGGCCCGGATGTCGGCCGCACCTCCCGACTGATCACGGGGACCAGCGAGCGACTCAGTCAGCCGTAAGCGTCGTCCCTCAACCGACTCGGGGACCGGTTCGAGGGACGGATGCACCTCGGGGTTCGCCTCCGGATCGGGCTCCGGCACATCGGGGGACTGCGGTTCGATCGTCGGATCGGGGCTGGGCAGCGGGTCTGTGCCCGGGCTCTGAGTCATTATTTGGGTCATTGTTTGGGTCATCCACTCCGATACCCGCTTGCCGCAACGCCATTCTTGCCGGACATGGATCGCGGAACCCCTCACGGCGTACGGAGGGGTTCCGCGGTCCCAGCGCCTGGGTCCGATCG
>DATCYH010000148.1:0-2143 GCA_036570405.1 Nocardioides sp. | reverse complement strand
CGCCGAAGAAGGTGGTGGCGACACCGGTGGGTACGCCGGGTGCGAACGGTCCGCGCGGCACCATCCGCATCAGCACGTCGGCCACGACGACCAGGACGATGCCGATCAGGCCGGAGAGCGGCAACAGCACCCGGTGCTTGTGGACGTCGTTGATCCAGCGTCCGGACAGCCGCGCCATCACCGGGGCGCAGAGGCCGATGAAGCCCATCGGGCCGGCGACGGTGACGGCGAGTGCCGCGAGCAGCACGGAGAGCAGCACGGCGACCAGCTGGATCAGCCGCACGTTGACGCCGAGGCTGGTCGCCGCGTCGTCGCCGAGGGCGATCAGGTCGAGGCGGCGCGATAGCAGCAGCGAGACCAGCACGACGACGCCGACCACTACCGCGCCCTTCACCGGGGCGTCGATGCTGATCTGCACCAGGTTGCCGTTGCCCCAGGCGAAGAGGCTCTGGGTCTCCTCCTCGAAGAGGAGCAGCAGCATCCCGGTCATCGAGCCGAGGGCGAGCGCGAGCGCCGATCCGGCCAGGACCAGTCTGGCCGGTCCTGAGGCGCCGCCGGAGAGGGCGAGCACCACCCCGGCACCGACCAGTCCGCCGGCGAACGCGACGCTGCCCTGGCCGATCAGCGGGAGCGAGACGCCGAACGCCGCCACCAGGGTGGCGGCGAACCAGGCGCCGCCGTTGATCGCCAGAGTGTCGGGCGAGGCAAGCGGGTTGCGGGTGACCGACTGCAGGAGCGCGCCGGAGACCCCGACGGCCAGGCCGACGACGACGCCGGCCAGCAGACGCGGGAGCCGCGAACCCATGAACACATCACGGGTCAGCTGGTCCCCGCGCCCGATGGCGAGGTCGAGCAGGTCGGCAAGGCCGATCTCGGAGGTGCCCTGCGTCAGGTGCACGGCGCTGGCGGCAAGCGCCACCAGGGCGAGTCCGAGGAATCCGGAGAGACTGCGCAGGGTCACGAGTGTTGGATCACTCGGGTCACTTGGTCAGGTCGGCAACGACCTGGTCCACGAACTCCTGCGCGGAGACCGGGCCGCCAAAGGTCCAGACGCCCTTCTCCAGCGGGTAGAGGTGGTCACTGGTGACGAACTCGAGCTTGTTCCAGATCGGGTTCTTGGCGAGCTCGTCGCCGAACACGTCGTCTGCCTCGACCGGGCTGTTGTAGAAGAAGCGGACGTCGTCGCCCAGCTTGGTCAGGCCCTCGGGGTCGGTGGTGCCCAGGCCCCACTCCTTGTCGACCTCGCCGGTCCACGCGTTCTTCAGCCCCAGTCCCTCGGCCAGGTCAGACATCAGCGAGCCCTCGCCGAACAGGCGGATGGTGACGTTGGCACCCTCGGCCCAGCCGTCGGCCATGGCGAACTTCGCGCCGGCGGCGTCACTGTCGGCGATTGCCTTCTTGCCGGCCTCGAGCGAGGCGTCGAGATCACCGATGATCTTCTCGGCCTCCTCGGTCTTGCCGACGGCCTGGGCGATCGTGGTGACGTTCTCCTTCATCAGGTCGAGCTGGCGGGTGCCGTCGGCTGTGTCCAGGACCAGGACAGGGACGTCCTTGTCCTCGAGCTGCTTGACGATCGCCTCGGGGCTGGTGGAGTCGGCGATCACGAGCTCGGGATCGGCCTTCATGATCTCGGTGACGCTCGGCTCGGCACGCTTGCCGACGTCCTTGACGGAGTCGTCGACCTGGGCGTTGGCGACCCACGTGTTGTAGGCGTCACCGTCGGCGTGCGCCACCGGCATCACACCGAGGCTGACGAGGGACTCGGTCTGCATCCACTCCAGCGACACGACGCGGGTGGCGGGGTTGTCGAGTTCGATCTTCTCGCCACGCGAGTCGGTGATCGAGACCGGGCCGCCGGCATTGTCGCCGGACTTCGTGTCGTCGGTCGTCTCGGAGGTGCCGCAGGCGGACAGGGCGAGGGCCAAGGGGAGGCCGATCAGGGCAAGGCTGTGCAACTTCTTCACGGGGACGGTGTCCTTCTTGGTGGCGGAGTGATGAGGTGGGACTGGCTGGTGGTTCAGGCCAGCTGTTGGAGACGACGTACGGTGCGATGCACCGGCTGTACGCCGACCTGCGAGGTGACCGGGTCGCGGGTGATCGCGACCGGGAGGCCGTAGACCGCGGAGACGCGGTCGGCGGTCAG
>DATCYH010000147.1:0-2084 GCA_036570405.1 Nocardioides sp. | reverse complement strand
CTGACAGCCGAGGTCGGTCGCGCCGTGCGGCACGAAGCGCAAGCGGCTCCTCCTTCACTCGACGAAGCACGACTCGAAGCCGAAGCCGACCTCAACGCCGCACGCAGCGCCTCGGCAGAAGCGGAGCTCTCCACCGCCCGCGCCGCTACCGGCGCCGAACTGCTGGCAAGCCCGACCGACGCGTGCCCGACGTGCCTGAGCCCACTCGACGAACACGAGCGGCTCGCGGCACTGACCGCGCACGGCGAGACCGTCGCTCGGTCCCGCACGGACAATGACCGCGCCATGACGCTTGTCACCGACGCACAGGAACGCCTGCGAACCATCGCCGGACTCACGCGACGGCTCGACCGCCTCCATGCACCCGTCGAACCCATGGAACCGGATCCCGGTCCGGACGCAGCCGCGGTCCTCGAACGGCTACGGCTACGCGACAGCGAGCTCGCCGAGCGTCTCGGAGAAGCGCGCGCCCATCTCGAGGCGGCTGAGACGACTCGCGCGGAGGCGAGGGCAGACGCCAACGAGGCTGCCCGGCTCGGCCAAGCAGCCCGCGAAGAGCTCTTGCTCGAGACCACTGCCGCGATGCTCGAGAACATCGCAGATCGATACCTCAGCGAACGGATCGAACCCCTCACCGAAGACGTCGCGTCCCGATGGAAGCTGCTGTTCGGCACAGAGGGTCTCACGCTCGGTCCCGGCGGTGAGATCACGCTTCGGCGCGGGAACATCGATCTCGAATTGCAGGACATGAGCGGCGGCGAACGCGCGATCGCGAACGTCATCGTCCGCCTCCTCGTCTCCGCAGCCGCGACCCGCCTCCCGTCGGTCTGGTTCGACGAGCCCCTCGAGCACCTCGACCCGCGTAGGCGGGCCGGAGTCGCCGCCTCGCTCCTTCAGGCCGTCGTCGCCGGCACGGTCCCGCAGGTCGTCGTCACCACCTACGAAGAAGGCATCGCCCGCCGTCTCGCCCTCGCCGCGCCCAAGGTTGCTGCCGTCGTCTTCGCCGAGGCACCCGAAGCCGAGCAGCAGTTTTCGCGATAGCCGGTTGCATTTCGACCTTCGCGTTCGACCTCCAGGTGAAGGCACGACATCAACCAGGAGGTCATGATGCACGCGAGCACCGACACCAGCGCCGCCACCGGCCACGACGAACACGATCCCGGCGTTGACCGAGGTCCTCGTCAGGACTTCGTCTACGACGTCGACGGCACCACCTACCACCACGACCGGCCCAAGATCACCGGCGCCGAGATCATGCTCGCCGCCGGCATTCCGTCGTCCGACGGCTTGGTGCAACTCCTCCAAGACGGCTCGACGGCGACCGTGGATCCCGACGACGAGGTGCACCTCGTCCCGGGCGCACAGTTCAAGCGGCGCCCCAAGTTCAAGCGCGGGTGATGGTGACGACCACGGACGAGCGGCTCCGTGAGCGCCTGGATGCTGAAGTTGCGATCCTGGCTGAGGCATTCCCCACGGCGAGGATCGACGCCCAGACGAACACGGTCACGATTGTGAACCACCCGCTACCTCCGGGGTGGTCGCACTCGTCCACCGACGTCCTGTTCACCTTCCCGCCGAACTACCCGGCCGGATGCCCCGACAACGTGTGCGTCCGGCCGGACCTCCGTCTCGCCCGCGGCGAACTCCCCGCCAACAATCAAGGCGTCCAGGTCCACGCCGGGCGCGAGTGGCTCCAGCTCTCATGGCACATCGACGCCGCTGACTGGCGACCATCCGCCAACCCGCGCGAGGGCAGCAACCTCGTCACCTATCTCATCGGCGCCCTCAGCCGATTCGAGGACGTGATCTGAACATGTCGAGTCTCAAGTTCGTCGACCCACGCCACTGGGACGCCGTCGAAGGTCATCTGACGACCGGGAAGGGCGAGCGGTTCGTCTTTGTCCACGGCCGCGTCCTCGCAACGACCAGCGATGGTCCCATCGTCGAAGTCATCGATGTCGAGCTCATCGCCGACACCGATGTCCGGAGTGATGCGACCGGGTGGTACATCTCGGATGCCGCGCTCGACCGCGTGCACAACGCCGCCGTCGCGGGCGGCTACGCGCTCATCGAGTTCCACAACC
>DATCYH010000146.1:0-2696 GCA_036570405.1 Nocardioides sp. | reverse complement strand
GTCGACGCAGAGGTTCATGTCCATCGCCGGCAGCACGACCCGGTTCTTCAACTCCAACACACCGATCCGTCCCGGGGACAGGAGGTGCGGGTGGGTCGCGGACGCGTTCTTCTTCATGGACACCGCGCAACCGTAGAACCGTGGCGCCGGGGATCACCGACGTTGCCCCGCTGATCGGGACTGCCCCGAAACTGTCCTGGATCAGGCCAGCCCGGATCAGGCCAGGCGGGAGAGGGCTGCGTCGACCCGCTCGTCGGTGGCGGTGAAGGCCACCCGCACGTGCTGGTGCCCGGCAGCGCCATAGAACGCCCCCGGGGCCACGAGGATCCCGAGGTCGGCCAGGTCGGAGACGGTCTTCCAGCAGTCCTCCTCACGGGTCGCCCAGAGATAGAGCGATGCCTCGGAGTGATCGATGCGGAAGCCGTTGCGTTCCAGCGCCTCGCGGAGCTTCGCCCGCCGGGCCGCATAGCGGGCGTGCTGCCGGGCGACGTGCTCGTCGTCGTCGAGCGCAGCGACCATGGCGACCTGCTGCGGGCCGGGCATCTGCAGGCCCAGGTTCTTGCGCACGGCCAACAGCTCGCCAACGAGCGCCGGGTCGCCGGCGACGAAGGCGCAGCGATAGCCGGCCAGGTTGGAGCGCTTCGAGAGCGAGTGGACGGTCAGGATGCCCTCGCTGCTGCCACCGCAGACGTCCGGGTGCAGCACCGAGAGCGGCTGCTTCCCGGCGTCCCACGCCATCTCGATGTAGCACTCGTCGGAGACCAGGATCGTGCCCCGGTTGCGGCACCAGTCGACGACCTTCTTCAGGTGGTCGATCGGCAGCACCTTGCCGGTCGGATTCGACGGCGAGTTGATCCAGAGGATCTTGGGCCTCTCGGGCCCGATCGCGGTGAGCGAGTCCGCGGCGAACGAGCGGGCCCCCGCCAGCGCCGCGCCGACCTCATAGGTCGGGTAGGCCAGTCGCGGGTGAACCACGAGTTCTCCCGCACCGACGCCCAGGTGCAGGGCCAGGCTGGCGATCAGCTCCTTGGAGCCGATCACCGGCAGCACGGCGTCGAGGCCGAGCCCCGTCACGCCGAGGCGGCGCTCCATCCAGTCGAGGGCGGCCTGGCGCGTCTCGACCTTGCCGATCGTGACCGGGTAGCCGGGGTTGTCCGCGGCAGCGGTCAACGCCTCCTGGGCGACGGCAGGCGTCGGGTCGACGGGCGTGCCGACCGAGAGGTCGACGATGCCGTCGACATGCGCGCGCGCCCTGTCGGCGAACGGGACCAGGTGGTCCCAGGGGAAGTCAGGCAGCTTGGCCGAGACCGTGCCCACGTGAAGGATCAGTGGTCCTGGTTCTGCGGCTCGAGAGCAGCGATGAACGGGTGGTCCTTGTCGATCTCACCCATCTTGGCCGCACCACCGGGGGAACCGAGGTCGTCGAAGAACTTGACGTTGGCGTCGTAGTAGTCCTTCCACTGCTCCGGGGTGTCGTCCTCATAGAAGATCGCCTCGACGGGGCACACGGGCTCGCAGGCACCGCAGTCGACACACTCGTCGGGGTGGATGTAGAGCATCCGCTTGCCCTCGTAGATGCAGTCGACCGGACACTCGTCGACACACGCGCGGTCCTTGACGTCGACACACGGCTGGGCGATGACGTAGGTCACCAGTTCCTCCTGAGGACTTGCACTACAGAGCGGGTTGCTGGGACACAGTCTAGTATCCCGGGCATGGATTCGCGCCCGGACTCCCAAGTCGTGGGCAGGCATTTGCTCGGTCCGCACGTGGTCGGGCAGCGAGTCGTCGTACGTCGTCTGGTCCCGGGTGAGACCGGACCCACCGGCGGCCCGGCCTTCACCGACGTGCTCGGCACCTGTACGTCGTGGGGCGACGGCACCTGCGTGGTCGCTCCGGAGTCGGGCCCCGAGGTCGCCATCGCAATCGCCGAGATCGTCTCCGGCAAGCCGGTCCCGCCGCGCCCCTCGGTGCGCCACCGGGTCTCCCCCCGTGAGGCGGAGGGCCACGCCCTGGTGCTGTGGCCCCAGGTCGAGCGGCGTTCGCTGGGCGACTGGGAGCTGCGCAGTGACCCGGCCCCGGTCGGCCGGTTGCTCAAGCGGGCAAACTCCTGCCTGGCCATCGGCGACCCGGGATCACCCTTGGCTGGGGCCGAGCAACAGCTGCGCGCGTTCTACGCCTCCCGCAAGCGCGCCGCATTGGTCCAGGTCGAGACCGGCTCGCCCGTCGAGGCCCACTTCCTGGCCGCGGACTGGTCGGTGGTCGAGGGCGGCAGCGCGCACTTCCAGATCGCCTCGCTGTCGAGGACCGCGCGCCTGCTGCGCACCGTCACGACGTGGGAGCCCGGGGGCGACCTCGACGGCGTGGAGATCACCGAGGACGGTCCCCGCCTCGACCTGGAAGTCATGATCGAGGACCAGGTCGTGGCCCGCGCACGTGCCGGAGTGTCGGGCGACTGGATGGGTCTGCACGGGTTCGCCGTGGAGCCGTCAGTGCGCCGCCGCGGCGTCGCCCGCCGGATGCTCGCCGAGCTGGTGGACCGGGCCGCCGAGCAGGGAGTGACCACGCTGTGGCTCCATGTCGAGGTGGACAACGCCCCCGCGCTGGCGCTCTACGAGTCGCTCGGGTTCACCACCCACCACTCGCTCGCCTACCTGAGCCCGCCTGACTGATCTGCCCGACTGATCCACGGTGGG
>DATCYH010000145.1:0-1580 GCA_036570405.1 Nocardioides sp. | reverse complement strand
CCCGCCAGACTGGCCCAGCAACGTCGGCCCACGACGTACCGGACGTCTGGCTGTGGGCCGACTCCTTCACCGACCACTTCGCCCCGGAGACCGGGATGGCTGCGATCGCCGTGCTCGAGGCCGCCGGCCTACGGGTCCGGGTGATCGACGAGTCGGCATGCTGCGCGCTGACCTGGATCACCACCGGCCAGCTGAGCGCGGCGCGACGGATCGTGCGCCGCACGGTGGACACCTTGACGCCGTACGTCGACTCCGGCGTGCCGGTGATCGGCCTGGAGCCCTCCTGCCTGGCCGCCATGCGCTCGGATGCTTCCGAGCTCGTCCCGGAGGCGGGCGCGGTCGGGTCGCGGATGCTGACCCTCGCCGAGTTCCTGGCGTCGTTGCCCTCGTGGACCCCACCCGACCTCTCGGGTGTCTCGATCGTGGCCCAGCCGCACTGCCACCACTCCTCGGTGCTGGGCTGGGAGACCGACGAGGAGCTCCTGCGCCGTGCCGGTGCCACGGTGACCAGGGTCGGAGGCTGTTGTGGCCTGGCCGGGAACTTCGGGGTCGAGAAGGGGCACTACGAGGTCTCCGTCGCGATCGCCTCGCACGCCTTGCTGCCGGCCGTGCGTCAGTCCCCGCCCGGCGCGGTGGTGCTGGCCGACGGGATGTCGTGCCGGATCCAGCTCGACGACCTGGCCGACGTGCCGGCGATGCACCTGGCGCAGCTGTTGGCCTCCCACCTGCCGCCGCGCTGAGGGCGGGAATCGGCCCACCGCCCGCACCGCGGATAGGATCGAGGGCATGAATCCCCGTGTCCGACGCGTCATCATCCCTGCGGCACTGATCGGGCTCCTGGTCGTGGTCGTCGTCGCAGCTCTCGTGAAGTGACCGGGCTGATCTGATGGCTGCCGAACCGCTGCTCCGGGCGCTCGCGAAGATGCGCGCGCTGATCCTCGACGAGACCACCCTGGTGCGCGCAGTCGGCTCGGGACGCCAGCGTGGGGAGACGCCGAAGTGGAAGCGGGTCGAGCTGCGCTACGTCGACCTCAAGGCCGGCCGTCACCTGCAGGTCGTCGCCTATGACGACACCCAGGCGCACACCTCGAACCACGGGGCGGGCGAGGCCGCCCGCGACGCGGTCGACGACCTGCTCGACATCCCGTTCGCCAACTGGCACGTCGAGACCACCACCGAACAGCACCAGGTCCGGGTGACCAAGAAGCTCGAGGCGATGGTGCACACCACCGCCCGTGCCGACGAGGTCGAGGTCGAGCGGGAGCACGACAAGGCCAAGCAGCGGCTGCTCCCCGAGGACGACCCGGTGCTGGTGGCGCTGGGCATCTCCGACGCGCAGGGCCGAATCAAGCCGACCAGGCAGGCGAAGTATCGCCAGGTCGAGGAGTTCCTGCGACTGCTCGACTCGTCGATCACCGACGCGTTCTCCGCGGGTGCCCTGCGCAAGCCGACCGCCGAGGACCCGCTGCGCATCGTCGACCTGGGCTGCGGAAACGCCTACCTGACCTTCGCCGCGCACCGCTACCTGTCGCACGTGCGCGGGCTCCCGGTACACGTCACTGGCGTCGACGTGAAGCAGC
>DATCYH010000144.1:0-3724 GCA_036570405.1 Nocardioides sp. | reverse complement strand
CCGACGGTGTGGTCCGCGGGCTGATCGGGCCGCGTGAGGTGTCACGACTGTGGGAGCGCCACCTGCTCAACTGCGCGGTCCTGGGTGAGGCGATCGACGAGGGTGTCAGCGTCTGCGACATCGGTAGCGGTGCTGGGTTGCCCGGGCTAGTCCTGGCCATCGCCCGTCCCGACCTCCAGATCACCCTGGTCGAGCCACTGCTCCGACGAACCACCTATCTCTCCGAGATCGTCGGAGAGCTCGAGCTCGACAACGTGGAGGTGGTCCGCGGACGGGCAGATGCCCTCCACGGCGAGCGATGGTTCGACACGGTGACCTCGCGCGCGGTCGCTCCCCTGGGTCGCCTGCTCGGCTGGTCCATGCCCTTGGTTCGGCCCGAGGGGGCCTTGGTCGCGATGAAGGGCAGCTCGGTGGCGGAAGAGATCGCCGAGGCGGGCGGGGTGCTGCGCTCGTTGAAGTGTGCCGCTCCGGAGATGCTGGACCTCGGAGTCGGCATCGTTGATCCACACACTCATGCGGTCCGGGTGGCATGGGCCGACCCGACACAGGTAGTTTTGGGCGCTCGGGATCGTTCGTCGTCTTCGAAGCGTGGAACGGGTCGCAAGGCCTAGCCTCGGCGCCGTTCCTGAAAAGAGTTTTCCACCGACGAAGTGCGCTCGCTGAGCGTGGTCGTCCACAGGTTCGGGCAGTTTGTCCACAGGAAGAGGCATCCGTGGTTTCACGTGAAACTTCGACGAACGACACGGGGTACGTCGTACGAACGGCGGCTGATCTGGCCGAACGGAGTGAGAGCTTCCAGGACGACACCACCCCGCTCGCGCGCGCCGTGGAGCATTCGGTGCGGGCCCGGAGCCAAGCACTGCGCACGGATGGCATGCAGCGTCCGGAGCGCACCCGGGTGATGGTCGTGGCCAACCAGAAGGGTGGGGTCGGCAAGACCACCACCACGGTCAACCTGGCCGCCGCTCTGGGCCAGCTCGGGCAACGAGTCCTGGTCATCGACCTCGACCCCCAGGGCAACGCGTCCACCGCTCTCGCCGTCGACCATCACCGCGGGGTGCCCTCGACCTACGACATGCTCGTCGATGGCTCGACGCTGGCCGAGGTCGCCACCGAGAGCGAGGAACTGGCGAACCTGTGGGTGGTTCCCGCCACGATCGACCTGGCCGGCGCCGAAATCGAGCTCGTCTCCGTGGTTGCCCGCGAAAGCCGCCTGCACAAGGCTATCCACGGTCACCCGCTGGTCGGAAGCCTCGCTGACGTCGGTGAGGATCGATTCGACTACGTGCTCATCGACTGCCCCCCGAGCCTCGGACTGCTCACCCTGAACGCTCTGGTGGCCGGCGAGGAGATGCTGATCCCGATCCAGGCGGAGTACTACGCGCTGGAGGGCCTCGGCCAGCTCCTCGAGACCGTCGACATGGTCAAGCAGCACCTGAACAGCCGGCTCACCGTCTCCACCATCCTGATCACGATGTACGACGCTCGCACCCGGCTCGCTGCCGGTGTCGCGGACGAGGTTCGCGAGCACTTCGGTGACACGGTCCTGAAGACGTCCATCCCGCGTTCTGTGCGTGTTTCCGAGGCCCCCTCCTACGGGCAGACGGTAATCACCTACGATCCCGTCTCACCGGGTGCGCTCAGCTATTTGGAGGCCGCACGCGAGATCGCCACGAGGGGAATCAAGGCATGAACCAGAAGAAGCAGCGTCGCGGTCTTGGCCGGGGTCTGGGCGCCCTGATCCCCACCGAGCCCCAGACTCCCCCGCCGAGCTCACACGAAGCCGCCAATGGCGATGTTTCACGTGAAACAGGCGGCACGGAGGTCGACGCACGCACCTTCGGTGGCACCTCGTTCTCGGTGGATGCCTCCCGGAGCCACAATGTGGGCTCCAGCAGCGCCTCTGGGACGACCGCGAGCCCGACGGACAGCGCCGCCGGGGGTGGCGAGGCTCCTGAGGAGCTCGTCGCCGGGGCCTACTTCGCCGAGCTCCCGATCACCAGCATCACCCCGAACGCTCGTCAGCCCCGCCACGTCTTCGAAGAAGAGGCAATGGCGGAGCTGGTGCACTCGATTCGCGAGATCGGGCTCCTGCAGCCCGTGGTCGTACGTCGACTGGACGAGGACGTGGACGGCGAGGCCGCCTATGAGCTGATCATGGGTGAGCGGCGTTGGCGGGCTTCCCAAGAGGCGGGCCTGACGGAGATCCCGGCGATCGTTCGGCAGACCGAGGACAACGACATGCTCCGGGACGCCCTCCTGGAGAACCTGCACCGCTCCGAGCTGAACCCGCTGGAGGAAGCGTCCGCCTACGGCCAGCTCCTCGAGGACTTCGGGTGCACGCACGAGGAGCTCGCGCAGCGGATCGGCCGCTCTCGCCCGCAGATCTCCAACACGTTGCGCCTGCTCAAGCTCTCGCCGGCCGTCCAACGCCGGGTTGCGGCCGGTGTGCTCTCTGCCGGCCACGCCCGCTCGCTGCTGTCGGTGGAGGACCCAGAGGTCCAGGACCGCCTCGCCCAGCGTGCGGTTGCCGAGGGCATCTCGGTGCGTGGCCTCGAGGAGATCGTGGCCGTGGGTGACCTCGGTGGCCGTTCCCGCACCACGCGGCGCAAGCCAACTGCTCCCGGCCTGGAGGATCTCGGCGAGCGACTCTCTGACCGCTTCGAGACCCGGGTGAAGGTCGACCTGGGCAAGTCGAAGGGGAAGATCACCGTCGAGTTCGCCTCGATGGAGGACCTGCGACGGATCGTCGACATCATGGATCCGCGCAACCGGAGCGACCGACCGATCTGAGGTCACTCGGAGTCAACGACAGACCCCGATCATGCCCCGCGTCCGCGAGGTCCGGCTTGACGACGCAACGGATTGCCAAAGACGCAAACAGCCCGACAAATCAATATGTCGATAAAGCGATATATAGGTTTGTGGTTCTGTGAGAGCGATTTTGAGCGAAGTAGCCGAATCCTCCCGGCCAGCCACTCGGCTCAGTTTCGCGCCAGCGGCTGTCCGTTCTGTCCCGAAATGCAACGTGGAACATCGACAACGTCGATGTTCCACGTGAAACAGCATGCGGGCACCGGAATGGGTGCCCGCACCAGGTCGAAGTGCTACTTCTTCTTCGCGGCTCGCTTGGCAGCCTTCTTGGCAGCCCGCTCCCGCTTCTCCTCGGCGTCGAGCCGGGCGGCCTCTTCCAGCGTCGGAGCGGATCCACCGAACTTGGCCGGGAGCCACCACGACCCGGGCGGCTGCTCATCGGCCGGATAGTTCGCAATGGTCTGGTCGAGCAGCTCACTCATCCGCGCCTTGAGCTCTCGGGTCTCACCGACGGCGTCCTCGCCCGTCGGGTGGAGCGGCTCACCGACGGAGAGCGCGATCGTCTTGCCTCGAGAGAAGTCGCGCGGGTGGTCCTTGGTCATCAATCGCTGGGTGCCCCACATGATCACCGGCAGCACCGGGACACCGGCCGCCGCGGCGATCCGCACCGCACCGGACTTGAACTCCTTGAGCTCGAACGCGCGCGAGATCGTGGCCTCGGGGAAGATGCCGACCGCCTCGCCGTCCTTGAGGTAGCGGACAGCCTCGTTGAAGGAGTCCAACCCGTCGCCTCGGTCGACCTGGATGTGGTGCATCGACCGCATCACCGCTCCGGCGAGGGGGGTGTCGAAGAT
Source organism: Nocardioides sp. (assembly GCA_036570405.1). Classification (GTDB taxonomy): domain Bacteria; phylum Actinomycetota; class Actinomycetes; order Propionibacteriales; family Nocardioidaceae; genus Nocardioides. The sequence continues at coordinate 56 of DATCYH010000144.1, read as the reverse complement.
TTCGCGCTTCGCCATGAAGCGGACCATTCGGCCCGACGGGTTGGCGGCAAGACCGC
>DATCYH010000143.1:0-2499 GCA_036570405.1 Nocardioides sp. | reverse complement strand
ATGCACGTGCCTCCCCCAGCTTGCGGCGCAATGTCGCGTTCTCGGCCTTCAGCTCCTCGACCGCAGCCTTGTGCGCTGCCTTCGTCTCGCGCGCCGTCCGTTCCGCTTGGGCAAGGCGGGTCTCGAGTCGCTCGACCTTCTCGTTCTCGACCGGCACTGCCACGGTCTCGAGACGCGCCAGCGCAGCGTCGTACTCCGCAACCCAGCCCTCGGGACGGTTCAGCCAGAGCAGAACGGCCAGGTCCACCGGATCGGCGGCCTGGGGCATGACGCCGGAGTTGACCGCCTCGGTCAAGGCCGACATCTCGAGACCGACCTGCTTGGCCACATGAACGCGGAACCCATCGTCGGTCTCGAGCGCGGAGGCGATCAGACCGCCACCCAGCTTGGCGCGGCGTGCCGGCGCGAACGTCGCCACCTTGCGCACCGATGCCGGCAGATCTGTGATCTGTGGCAACGCCTGGGAGGACAGGCTGAGCAGGCGCGACCGCACTGCCTCGGGCATCGGCCCGGGAGTCGGCACGCCGTCGGTCATCTCGCTCAGTCCTTGGCCGGGTCCTCGGCGAGTGCTGCGTCGTTGCGGTCGATCAACTCGATCGCGTCGTCGCGACCACACCAGCGGCAGGTGACCGTCTCGACGCTCTCTGCCTTGACCTCGGTGGACTCGATGACCGGCTCACCGGAGAGGTCGAAGTGCCAGTATTCGTCGGTCTTGCGGGTCCGCGTGACATCGAAGCGCGTCAGGTTTCCGCATCCACCGCACCGCCAACGGTTGGTGGTGTTCGGGATCTGAGCGGTCACGGGGACTCCTTCGAGGTTGATGAATGGATCATCCCCAGCCTATGGGGCGCGGCTGAACCGGTTTGTCGGTGCCCACGTCTAGCGTCTGGAACATGAGCAGCGCCGTCCAACCCAGATCGATCCAGAGTGGGCCTCCCCAGTGGGAGGCGCAACGCAGTTTCGACGAGCTCGGACGGCCGCTGCGCGACATCACCTTTTGCGTGGTCGACCTCGAGACCACCGGCGGGTCTGCAGCGGGCGGGTCGATGATCACCGAGATCGGTGCCGTGAAGGTTCGAGGCGGCGAGGTGCTGGGCGAGTTCCAGACCTTGGTCAATCCCCACGACCAGATCCCGGCATTCATCGCCGTGCTTACCGGCATCACCAACTCGATGGTCGCCGAGGCTCCCTCGATCGACTCGGCACTGCCGGCGTTCCTGGAGTTCGCCGAGGGATGCGTCCTGGTCGCACACAATGCCCCCTTCGACGTCGGTTTCCTCAGACACTTCGCCGCCCAGCAAGAGCGTCCGTGGCCGCCGTTCGAGGTGCTGGACACGGCCAAGCTCGCCCGTCGTGTGATCACCCGTGACGATGCCCCCAACTGCAAGCTGTCCTCCCTGGCCGCCCTGTTCAACAGTCCGACGACGCCGAACCACCGGGCCCTGGCCGATGCCCAGGCCACCGTCCACGTCCTGCACGGACTGATGGAACGACTGGGCAATCTCGGCGTCCACACGATCGAGGAGCTGCAGACCTTCTCCTCCAAGGTCACCACCGCGCAGCGCAAGAAGCGCCACCTGGCCGAGCGGCTCCCCCACGCGCCGGGTGTCTACCTCTTCAAGGACCGACAGGATCGCGTCCTCTACATCGGAACGTCGCGAGACCTCCGCACCCGGGTCCGCTCCTACTTCACGGCATCGGAGACACGGTCCCGGATGGGCGAGATGGTGCGTCTGGCCGAGGTGGTCACCGGCATCGAGTGCGCCACGACGCTCGAGGCCCAGGTCCGGGAATTGAGACTGATCGCCCAACACAAACCTCGGTACAACCGCCGCTCCCGGTTTCCGGAGAAGGTGCGTTTCATCAAACTGACCCGGGAGCCCTGGCCGAGACTGTCGCTCGTGCGCAAGGTGCTCGACGACGACGCGGACTACCTGGGCCCGTTCTCATCGAAGAACGCGGCCGAGCGTTGCCTCGCGGCGCTGCACGAGACGTTTCCGATCCGCCAGTGCACCGGCAAACTGCCCCGCGAACCCTCACGTTCTGCCTGCGTGGTCGCCGAGATGGGCCGATGCCTGGCCCCCTGTGACGGCAGCGTGGACTCCGGCACCTATGCCGTGGTGGTGCGGCAACTGCGAGACACGCTGCTGCGCAGCCCCGACGACGTCGTCGAGGTGATCACCGAGCGGATGGAGCGCCTGGCCAAGGACGAGCGGTTCGAGGAGGCCGGCATCCACCGTGACCGCCTGGCCACGTTCCTGCGAGCTGCCGCGCGGACCCAGCGTCTCTCCGCCCTCTCCCGTTGCGCAGAGGTCGTGGCCGCGCGGCGCGAGGACGACGGTCGATGGACGGTCCACGTGATCCGTCACGGGCGGCTGGCAGGCGCCGGCGTGATCCCGCCCGGCATGGACGCCCACTCATTCGTCGATCAACTGCGTCTGTCCTCGGAGTCGGTCGCCACCGGGCCGGGACCCGTCCCAGCCGCAACGGCAGAGGAGA
>DATCYH010000142.1:0-7634 GCA_036570405.1 Nocardioides sp. | reverse complement strand
AGCACACAGGCGAGCACGTTGCCACCGAAGACCGAGAGCGCGGAACGGAAGAGCGCGTCGACCGCCGGGCGGCAGAAGTTCTCCGGTGCCGACTGGTCGAGGAACACGTCGACGCGCGTGGGTCCGCGGCGCAGCTTCAGGTGGAAGTCTCCCGGCGCCAGGAGGGCGAGGCCGGGTCGCCACTCGTCGCCGTCGACGGCTTCGCGCACTTCCAGGCCGGAGACCTTGTTCAACCGTTCGGCCAGCATCCGGGTGAAGATCGGTGGCATGTGCTGGACAACCGCGATCGGGACCGGGAAGTCGGCATCAAGGTCCGCGAAGATCCTGGCCAGTGCATCCGGGCCACCGGTGGAGCAGCCGATCACGACCGCTTCGATGCCCAGGCTGGGCGCAGTCAGCTCCTGGTTGGGCGCAGTACTGCCCGGGCTGGGGGCAATTGGCTCCTGGTGCCGATCGCCCGGCGCCTCGCTCCGACTGGTCGGGACGGCCGCAGCGATACGGCGTACTCCGGCAAGTGCCTTGATCCTCGGAACCAGCTGCTCGCGCACCGTCGCCACTGCCTCACTCACCCCGCCACCGCTCGCCGACGGCTTGGTCAGGTAGTCGGCGGCTCCCAGCGACAACGCCTCGAGAGTCTGGCGCGCACCTCGCTCGGTCAACGTCGAGAACATGATCACGGCCTGGCGTGGATGTCGTTCGCGGATGATCCGCAAGGCACCCAAGCCATCCAGCTCGGGCATCTCGATGTCGAGCGTCACGACGTCGGGCAACAGCTCGTCGGTCTTGGCGATCGCATCGAGACCGTTGACGGCGACGCCGACCACCTCGATGCCGGGATCCCCGGTGAGCGCCGTAGTGACCAACCGGCGCACCAGTGCTGAATCGTCCACCACCAGAACCCTGATCACCTGTTCCTCATCGGCAGCGCCCACCTCACACTGAGGGGATCTGGGAAAACCTCATGATCCGCGCCCCGCGGACGATGTGTGGGTCGTGCCCATCTCCAATTCGAGCTTCGCCCAGATCGCAGCGTTGACCCGCCGCGAAACGGCGATGCTCTATGAACCCGGCAAGGAATATCTTGTCGAGGCGCGCCTTCTCCCGCTCGCCCGCGCGGCCGGCTGCGCCGACGTCGACGCCTATGTCTCCCTGGTGCTCCGCGACCCGGCCCATCAGCAGGACACCATCGACGCGCTCACCATCAACGAGACGTCGTGGTTCCGCGACAACGCCCCCTACCAGGCCTTCACCGACACGATGTTGCCCGCGCTGCTCGCCGCGCGCGCACGCACCCGCCACCTGAGGATCTGGTCCGCCGCCTGCTCGAGTGGCCAGGAGGCCTACAGCCTGGCCATGCTGCTGGACCAGCACCTGCCGAGTGGCTGGACGGCGCAGATCACCGCGACCGACATCTCCACCGCAATGCTCGAGCGGGTGCGCACCGGAAGGTACGGCATGGTCGAGATGAACCGCGGCCTGCCCGCCACCCTGCTGGTCAAGCACTTCACCCGGGTCGGCTCCGAGTGGGAGGTCGCCGAGAACCTGCGCAACATGGTCGAGGTCAGGCACCTGAACCTCGCCGCGCCGTTCCCCGTGCTGCCGAGCTTCGACATCGTCTTCCTGCGCAACGTGCTGATCTATTTCGACCTCGACACCAAGCGCGACATCCTGTCCCGGATGCACCAGGTCACGGCCTCCGACGGCTACCTGCTGCTCGGCTCCACGGAGACCACCTTGGACATGGAGACGCACTGGGAGCGCGAGAGCGCCGGTCGGGTCCAGTTGCACCGGCCCTCCGGCCACGCGCCAGCCGGCGCACCCACTTCCCGTGTGGCTGCTGCACCTCGGCCACAACAGACCGTCCTGACAGGGGCCTGAGCATGCATGCGCTGATCATTGACGACTCCCGCACCATGCGGATCATCCTGGACCGGATCCTCACCGGTCTCGGCTTCAGCACCGCCGAGGCCGGCAACGGCCAGGAGGCGCTCGACGCGATCGCGTACGGGCCGGTGCCCGACCTGTGCCTGATCGACTGGAACATGCCGGTGATGGACGGCTACACGTTCGTCACCCGCGTCCGCGCCAACGCCGAGCATCGCAACATCACCCTGATGATGGTGACCACCGAGAGCTCGCACGGGCACCTGGTCAAGGCACTCGCGGCAGGCGCCCATGAATATGTGATCAAGCCGTTCACGGCCGAGGCGATCACCGAGAAGCTCGAGCTGCTCGGCCTGGTGCGCAACGGGGTCCTGGCATGACCATCAGCACGAGCGACGGTCCGATCCTTCACGTGGCGCCCGGTGCGGGTGACGTGATGGCGATGGTCAACGAGGTCTGGTCGACGTTCGTCGACGCCGCGCCGCTGTTTCCCACCTCACCCATCGAGGCCGACCGGTCCCGGTCCGCCCAGGTGCAGGTCACCGGCGCCTGGTCGGGGATGGTCACCCTCGAGGTCTCCGAGGTCGCCGCCCGGGCGGTCACCCGGCACATGCTGGCGATGAGCGAGATCACCCCCGAGGACGTCACGGACGCGATCGGCGAGCTGGTCAACATGATCGGCGGCAACGTGAAGAGCCTGATGCCCGAGCCGAGCATCCTGTCCCTGCCAATGGTGGCGGCCGGGCACATCGCCGTTCCCAGCGAAGCCACCGAGGTCACCCGCCTCGACCTGCTCTGGCACGACGAACCCCTCATCCTGCGCATCCACTCCCTCGAGAACGACACCAGGAGCACCCCGTGAAGATCCTCATCGCCGACGACAGCCGGGTGATGCGGCAGATCGTGATCCGCACCCTGCGCCAGGCCGGCCACGGCGGGCACGAGATCGTCGAGGCCGAGAACGGCGCCGACGCGTTCACCAAGATCGCCGAGACCTCGCCCGACCTCGTCCTGTCGGACTGGAACATGCCAGAGATGAACGGCATCGACCTGCTCGCGCAGCTGCGCGCCTCGGGTTCCCCGGTCCCGTTCGGCTTCGTCACGTCGGAGGGCTCTGCCGAGATGCGCCAACGCGCCGAGTCCGGCGGCGCCCTGTTCCTGATCGCCAAGCCGTTCACGCCCGAGTCCTTCGACGAGGCCCTGCGCAGCACCGGGCTGGTCTGATGAGCACGCACCTGCCCGCACCGATCCAGGTCCGCGAGCTCCTCACCGACCTGCTCGGCCGCGACGTCGAGCTCTCCCCCGGGGCACCACTGGCCCCCGGCCCGGCGACACCCGCAACGATCGCGTCGTACGTCGACGACTCGCTGCAGCTGGCCGCACTCGTCGTCTGCGACTTGCCCATGTCAGCCCACGCCGGTGCGGCGATCGGACTGGTCCCGCCGGACCAGGCGCTCGCGGCGATCGCCGACGGCGCCCTGACCGACGCCCTGGCCGAGAACCTCTACGAGGTGCTCAACATCGCCGCAGCGATGTTCAACGTCGACGGCGCCCCGCACGTGCGCCTGCACGCCCTGGCTCCCGCCGGTGGACCGATCGATCCGCAGCTGATGGCGAGGGCGCTCACCCTCGGGCGTCGCGAGGACGCAGCACTGACGATCAGCGGCTATGGCGCCGGGCGGCTCTCGATCGTCCTGGTGTGACTGGTCCGGCATAGTCCGAACGGACTAGGCCCGGTCGCCAACAGGACGGTATCGACCGAACCTCCAAAGGTCCGCGACGCCGACGCCGATCAACACCGCGAGCAAGGGACTGCTCGCCCCCGCCGAAGGATCGGCTCTCCAACCGGATCATCCGGAGGTCGAGCATGTCCCTTTCCGTCTCAGACGCGGTCGGCAGCATCCTGCACGCCGCCGTCGAGGGCGTGTCGGTGCGCCAGAACGTCATCGCCGACAACATCGCCAACGTCGACACCCCCGGCTACATCGCGACCAGCGTCGACTTCGAGTCCTCGCTGCGCAACGCGATCGCGGACGGAAACCTCAGCGGGGTCGGCATCGAGCGCACCGCCACCGACACCCCGGTCGGCGCGAACGGCAACAACGTCGACCTGCGCAAGGAGACGCTGGCCGCGGTCCAGTCGCAGTTCCAGTACCAGGTGCTCACCCGCGCGATCACCGACCACCACAACCTCGTGAAGATCGCCGCAGGGGCCATGTGATGGGCGCGTTCGACACCCTGCGCATCGCCGGCTCCTCGCTGGGCATGCATCAGACCTGGCTCGACACGCTCGGCCACAACATCGCCAACGTCAACACCGCCCGCTCGACCGACCAGGACGCCTTCCAGGCTCAGATGCTCATCGCACGCGCCAAGGACGGCGGCGGCGTGGAGGTCGGCGGCGTCGCGGTCAGCGACCCCGAGGGCCGGATGGTCCACGACCCGAACCACGTGCTCGCCGACGAGGACGGCTATGTCCGGATGCCCGAGGTCGACCTGGCCAGCCAGATGAGCCAGCTGATCATGGCGCAGCGCGGCTACCAGGCTTCCGTCCAGGTCACCAAGAACGCCCAGGAGACTTATTCCAGCGCGCTCCAGATCGGACGTGGCTGATGAGCATCGGCGGCATCGAGGCACTCGGCGGCGCTGGATTCACGCCGTACGTCGCCCCGCAGGTCGGCGCCACCGGCGCCCCGGCGCAGGTCAACGGCAGCACCAGTGTCGGCGGGTCATTCTCCGACATGGTGCTCGACGGGATCGACCGGCTCGAGGGCGTCCAGGACAAGGCCGACGGGCTCGCGGTCCGGGCAGCCTCCGGGGACCTGGACAACATCCACGACTACACGATCGCGGCAAGTGAGGCCCAGGTGGCCACGCAGCTCACCGTCGCCCTGCGCAACAAGGCCGTCGAGGCGTTCACCGAGATCATGCGGATGCAGGTGTGAGCATGAAACAGAACATGACTGCGGCGCTGAACCGCTGGAAGAACACCTTCGGCGACTTCTCCACCGCCCAGAAGGCGATCGTGTTGATCGGCGCCGGCGCCCTGCTGCTCGGCGGGTTCATGGTCTTCCGTTGGGCGGCCACCCCGAGCTATGCCCCGCTCTATGGCAACCTCGCCTCGGCCGATGCCTCGGCGGTGGTCGACGAGCTCGAGGCCAACGGGGTGAAGTACAAGATCACCAACAACGGTTCGACGATCATGGTCCCGAAGGACGACGTCCATGCCACCCGGATCTCCCTGTCCGGCAAGGGCCTGCCGGCCTCCAGCGACAAGGGCGGCTATGAGCTGCTCGACGACCAGAGCTTCACCACCGGTGAGTTCAAGGAGCAGACCGACTTCAAGCGGGCGATGGAGGGCGAACTCTCCAACACCATCGAGGCGATGGACGGTGTCAACACCGCAGTCGTCCACCTGGCCCTCCCCGCCAAGAAGGTCTTCGCCGACGAGCAGGACCCGGCCACCGCCTCGATCCTGGTCAAGACCCGACCCGGATCGACCCTCAACCCCGAGCAGGTGCAGGCGATCGTCCACCTGGTCGCCTCCTCCATCGATGGCCTCGACCCGGCCAAGGTGACCGTCGCCGACGCCACCGGCAAGGTGCTGACCACCCCCGACGGCGTCGACGGAGCCGCCAGCACCCAGATGCAGCAGGTCAACGAGTTCCAGACCCGGATGCGCGACCAGGTCCAGGCCACCCTGGACCGCGTCCTGGGTCCCGGCAAGTCCACCGTCCAGGTCACCGCCGACCTCGACTTCGACAAGGCCCGCAGCGAGACCCGCACCTATACCTCCGACCCCGACCAGGCTCCCCTGGCGGAGTCCACCCAGACCGAGACCTACACCGGCGCCCAGCCCGACGGTGGCGACACCGGCGTGGTCGGTCCCGACGGCCAGATGGACGGCGCCGCCGGTGCCGACGGCGAGTCCAGCTATGACAAGCGCAGCACCACCCGCGACAACGCGGTGAACAGCACGACCGAGTTCCGCGAGACCGCGCCGGGTGGCGTGCAGAAGCTGCACGTCGGCATCATGATCGACAACGGCGGAGCGGTGAAGTTCGACACCAACGAGATCAGTGACTGGGTCGCCGCCGCGACCGGCATCGACGAGCAGCGCGGCGACACCGTCCGGGTCTCCGCGATGCCCTTCGACACCAGCACCCAGGATGCGCTGGCCAAGGAGCTCGAGCAGGCCGCTGCGGCCGATGCGGCTGCCAAGCGCAACGCCATGCTCCGCGACGGCGCCCTGATCCTGGCCGTCCTGCTCCTGGTCGGGTTCGCGTTCTGGCGCGGGCGTCGCCGCAGCAAGGAGCGGGCGCTCGCCACGTCATACGTCGTCGAGCAGCTGCGCGGCGATGCCCTCAACGCCCCGGCAGCACCCGAGGTGGAGCCGGCCACGGCGCTGCTCGCCCTCGAGGAGTCGAATGAGTCCGAGCGACTCCAGAACGAGTTGATCGACCTGGTCGAGCGGCAGCCCGAGGATGTCGCCGCACTGCTCCGCGGATGGCTGGTGGATCGGCCGTGAACCTCGCCCTCCAGAGCCCCGCAGGCGTCCGCAAGGCCGCGATCCTGCTGATCCAGCTCGGCCGGGACCGCGCCTCCCAGGTGATGTCCCACCTCGACGAGGCCGACGTCGAACGGATCTCCAGCGAGATCGCCCGCCTGGAATCGGTCAGCGGCTCGGAGACCGAGCAGGTGCTCGCCGAGTTCCGCGACATGGCTCTCGCCCGCGCGCACATCTCGCGTGGCGGTCTCGAGTTCGCCCAGCAGCTGCTCGAGCAGTCCTTGGGCAAGGAGCGCGCGGCCGAGATCATGGAGCGGCTCAACGCCGCGGCCGTGCAGATGCCGTTCCAGTTCCTGCACCGCGCCGACCCGACCCAGCTGCGCGGCTTCATCGTCAACGAGCACCCGCAGGTGATCGCCCTGGTGCTGGCGCACATGACCCCGGAGAAGGCCTCGTTGCTGCTCTCGGGCCTGCCCTCGGACCTGCAGGCCCAGGTCGCCCACCGGATCGCGGTGATGGACCAGACCTCGCCGGAGATCGTGCAGATGGTCGAGTCCCAGCTGGAGCGGAAGTTCTCCTCGATGCTTCAGCCCAGCGAGCTCTCCAGGGTCGGCGGCGTGGACCCGCTGGTCAACATCATCAACCGGTCCGACCGGTCGACCGAACGCCAGATCGTCGAGGGTCTCGAGGCCTTCGACTCGGCCCTCGCCGACGAGGTGAAGAGTCGGATGTTCATGTTCGAGGACATCGTCAGCATCGAGGACCGCTCGGTGCAGCAGGTGCTGCGCCAGGTCGAGACCGGCGAGCTCGCCCTGGCCCTCAAGGGGGTCTCCGACGCAGTCCGCTCCAAGATCACCAGCAACCTCTCCGAGCGTGCCGCGGAGAACCTGGTCGAGGAGATCGAGCTGCTCGGCGCGGTCCGCCTCACCCAGGTCGAAGAGGCCCAGCAGGCGATCATTCGCACCATCCGTCAGCTCGAGGAACAGGGCCAGATCCTGATCCGCCGTGGGAACGACGATGACTTCGTCGAGTGAGGCGCGGGTCCTGCGCGGACCCGTCGACGTAACCGTGCTGCCGGCCCCGGACCTGCGGGCCGGCGAATGGACGCGCTTCGGCTCGGGCAACGCCCGCGGCGACGCCGTCACCGAGAACACCCTTGCCGCACTGGCCGACAGCACCCGCGACGCCGCTCGCGCGCAGGGCTATGCGGTGGGCTGGGCCGAGGGGCGTCGACGTGCCGAGG
>DATCYH010000141.1:0-2357 GCA_036570405.1 Nocardioides sp. | reverse complement strand
GTTGAGCAGTTCCTGCTTGGTGCCCTCGGCGACGATCCGGCCGTTGCCGATCATCACCAGGTCGTCGGCGATGACCTCGATCTCGTGCAGGAGATGGCTGGAGAGCAGCACCGTGCCGCCCTTGTTGGCATAACCGCGCAGCAGGTCACGCATCCAACGGATGCCGGCGGGGTCGAGCCCGTTGGCTGGTTCGTCAAGGATCAGGACCTCGGGGTCGCCGATCAGGGCGGTGGCAATGCCCAGTCGCTGCCTCATCCCGAGTGAGTAGTTCTTCACCCGGCGCTCGGACTCACGCTCGGTGAGACTGACCAGCTCGAGCATCTCGTCGACGCGGGAGCGGGGCAGGCCCATCGTGCGCTGGGCGATGGCGAGGATCTCCCTGCCGGTGCGGCCGGCGTGCTGGGCCGAGGCATCGAGGAGTACGCCGACCTCGCGCCCCGGGTTGGGCAGGTCCGCGAAGCCGCGGCCCAGGATGGTGGCGGATCCGGATGTGGGGTCCGTGAGGCCGACCATGATCCGCATGGTCGTGGACTTGCCGGCGCCGTTGGGTCCGAGGAAGCCGGTGACCCGGCCCGGACGTGCGACGAAGGAGACATCGTTGACCGCCGTGAAGCCGCGGTAGGTCTTGGTGAGCGAATGGACTGTGATCATGGCTCCAACCCTCACCGAGCGGCGGGGGTCCGCACATCGGGGAGGGCGCCCCGGATGACCCTGACTGACCCTGAGTCATCCCTGATCCGGTTTGTGAAGTGATCGGAAGGGATTGTTGGGCGGGATGATTCGGGGAGGTCCAGACGTTGTGCCGGCATGCGAATTGATGTGTGGTCCGACGTGGTGTGTCCGTGGTGCTACATCGGCAAGCGCCGGCTCGAGACGGCCCTCGAGAGCTTCGAGCACTCGAACGAGGTCGAGGTCGTCTGGCACTCCTATGAGCTCGACCCGAGCGCGCCCAGCGTGCCGAGCGAGAACATGGCCGAGGTGCTCGCCAGGAAGTATGGCGGCGGCGTCGAGGGCGCGAAGCAGATGATGAACCAGGTGGAGACCGTCGCGGCCGAGGAAGGCTTGCGCTACCGGCTCTCGGAGAACCTGCGGGTCAACACCGTGGACGCGCATCGATTGCTGCATCTTGCGCTCGATGACGGAGGAACCGAACTGCAGTCGGCACTGAAGGAGGCGTTGCTGCGCGAGCACTTCCTGGAGCTCCGCAATGTCGCCGATCACGACACGCTCATGGAGATCGCCGTCGGCGTTGGCCTGGACGCGGTTCGGGTCCAGGAGGTCCTGGCTGTCCGGGAGTTCCTCGACGAGGTGCACGCCGATGTCGCGCAGGCCCGGGCCTACGGCGCGACGGGCGTCCCGTTCTTCGTCATCGACGAGAAGTACGGCATCTCCGGCGCGCAGCCCGCCGAGGTGTTCCACCAGGCGCTCGCACAGGCATGGGACGAGTCCCGTCCCACCCTGAAGATGGTTGACGCCGACGGCGAGGCCTGCGGTCCTGAAGGATGCGCGATCTGAGTTGCCACCGGAGTCATCAGGTGACGATGATGACCCGGTGACAACGCAGGTTCGCGTGACCACCCGGGACCGCGCCGTCACGCTCGCGCGCGTGGTCTCACGTCCCGTGGCCGCACTCTGCCTGCTGGTCTTGGTGGTGCAGGTGGCTCTCATGGTGTGGCTGGCCCGAAGCAGTGCGATCGGCCAACCGAACGACGTCCCGGTCGGCATCGTCACTGCGCCGCTGGTCGGAAAGGTGCTCGCCGACGAGGCGAACGCGCTGCCTGACGGGTCCTTCGAGGCCTACGTCCTGGCGGCCCCCGAGGCCCGATCCGAGGTCCGCGACGGCAGCCTGGTGGCTGCGATCCATGTCGAGCTGAGCGGCACCCGGGACACGGTGTTGCTCAACCGGGCCAACGACTCCGCACTCAACGAGGCGGTGCTGCAGCGGATCCGGGCACTGGAGCGGAGCCGGGGCCGGAGTGTCGAGGTGGAGTTCGTCGACACTTCACACGGATCGCCTGGGACCGCGGACAGGCTGGTGCTGGCAGCCAATGCGCTCGGCTTCCTGTTCGTGGTCATCGTCTCGATGACACTCGGACCTGTCACACGGACGTTGCGCCGTGGTCTGCTGCGCCACGCGGCACTGGCCGGTGTCGCGGTCCTCGGCGCGGGCATCATGGTCTGGCTGCCGGGCATCGGACTGGGAAGGTTCGACCTGCGTGCCGTGCTGATCGTGGCACTGGCCGTCTGGGTGACGGGTGGGGTGACCTTGGCGCTGGAGGCACTGGCGGGGCTGCCCGGCCTCGCGCTGGCGGTCGTCCTGTTCCTCCTCGAGGCCATTCCCCTGCTGATCGGCACCG
>DATCYH010000140.1:0-4621 GCA_036570405.1 Nocardioides sp. | reverse complement strand
ACCTGGCGGAACGGCTGCTTCCTGGTCTTGTGCCGGAACAGGTGTCGTGCGACCAGGGCGCCGGGCCAGCCACCGATCAGGCCGACAAGGTGCAGGGCGTTCTCGGAAATGCGCTGCGCACGTTGTCTGGAGGCTGCCTTGTCGAAGCCATACATCGCGAAGGCGACGAGGCTGAACAGTCCATAGGGGACCAGGACCAGCGTCGGGATGTGGTCGAAAGCCCATAGGGCGAAGAGGAGTGCGAAGAGCGACGCCGCGATGGTGACGGCCACCAGCTTGCGCGTGCCATGCCGCCTCATGCTCGCTCCTTGACTCGAGTTGCCCCCAACGTAGGTCGCCACGGGTGCCTTGTCCGGCGATTGGGAGGAATCGCGTGGATGGAAGGATCGAAAACATGCAGCGACCCACCGCATCTCGCCGACCCGACGTCACCGATGTCGAGCTCGTCGGCGGGATTGAGAAGCGCGACCTCGTCCTCGCCGATCCGGATCCTGCGTGGGCAGAGCGGTTCCGCACCCACGAGAGGCGCATCCGCGCCGCTCTCGACGCCACGGCCAGGCAGGTCGAGCACATCGGGTCCACCTCCGTGCCGGGTCTGGCAGCCAAGCCGATCATCGACATCCTCATCTGTGTCGACGACATCACCGCCGAGGAGGACTACCTCGACCCACTTCTGGGCGCAGGCTATGAACTGCGGGTGCGCGAGCCCGGACACCGGATGGTGCGCACACCCGAGCGCGACGTACACGTGCACATCCTCACCAGTGGCGCACCTGAAGCCGACGACTATCTGTTGCTGCGCGACCACCTGCGCCAGGACGCCGAGGATCGTGACCTCTATGAGCAGACCAAGCGGTCGTTGGTGACGCAGGAGTGGTCGGACATGAACGCCTATGCCGACGCCAAGACCGAGGTGATCACTGCGATCAAGGACCGGGCCCGGAAGGCGCGTTGAGCGCGACTCGGAACCACCGCTCCACACCTCGGTCGGTATCTTCGACAGGGTGACGACGACCCCGGTGACGTTCCACCTTTCCCACCACTTCGCCTCGGAGCTGCCCGAGCTCTCGCTCCCGTGGCAGGGCGAGGAAACCCCCGATCCGCAACTGCTGGTGCTCAACGAGCCCCTGGCCGACGAGCTCGGCCTGGACGCGAGTGCGCTGCGTAGCTCGGATGGCATCGGCCTGCTCACCGGGACAGTCGTGCCACTCGACGCCAAGCCTGTCGCGCAGGCATACGCAGGCCACCAGTTCGGTGGCTACTCGCCGCGGCTCGGCGACGGCCGCGCCCTGCTGATGGGCGAGCTGACCGATCGGGAAGGACGCGTGCGCGATCTGCACCTGAAGGGATCAGGACGTACGTCGTTCTCGCGCGGCGCCGACGGTCGCGCCGCGGTCGGCCCGATGCTGCGCGAATACGTCATGAGCGAGGCCATGCATGCCCTCGGCGTGCCCACGACCCGGTCACTCGCAGTCATCGGCACTGGTCGGCAGGTGCAACGCGAGAGCGGCGCCCTGCCCGGGGCCGTCCTTGCCCGGGTCGCGAGCAGTCATCTCCGCGTCGGTTCGTTCCAGTTCGTGGCCGGGACCGGCGACCTGGAGCTGCTACGGCGCCTCGCCGATCACGCGATCATGCGGCACCACCCCGACGCGGCATCCGAGGAGAATCCATATCGGGCACTGTTCGAGGCCGTCGTCGCGAGGCAAGCAGACCTCATCGCGCGGTGGATGCTCATCGGCTTCGTCCATGGCGTGATGAACACCGACAACATGACGATCTCCGGGGAGACCATCGACTACGGACCGTGCGCGTTCATGGAGGCCTACGACCCCGCGGCCGTGTTCAGCTCGATCGACACCGACGGCCGCTATGCCTACGGCAACCAGGCCGCCATCGCGCAGTGGAATCTCGCCCGATTCGCCGAGGCACTGCTTCCGCTGTTCGGCGACGACCGCGACAGTGCGGTGACCGCCGCAACCGAGTCCCTGGACACCTTCCGGACGAAGTTCTTGTCGAGCTATTCCGTCGGGCTGCGCGCGAAGTTGGGGTTGCCCGATGGAGTGGAAGACGCCGTCGCGACTGAACTGAGTGAGAGCCTGCTTCAGCTGTTCCACACCAACCGAGTCGACTGGACCTCCGGCTTTCATGCCCTCGGTGCGGCAGCCCGCGGCGATGCCGAACCACTCCGGGGACAGTTCATCGACCTGTCTGGCATCGACGACTGGCTCAACCGCTGGCGTATTCTCGACCCCGACTCGGCTGCCATGGACGGCGTCAACCCTGTCTACATCCCGCGCAACCACTTGGTGGAGGAGGCGCTTGACGCGGCAACCACCGGTGACCTCGGGCCGGTCCACCAGCTTCTCGACGTCGTCCAGCATCCGTTCGACCAGCGTTCGGGTCTCGAGCGTTTTGAAGCGCCGGCGCCTGAGGAGTTCGGTCGCTACACCACCTACTGCGGCACCTGAGTTGATCTGCGAGGGCTCAGTGGCTGATGATCGGACCCGTCCCGATGGAACCATCGGGCCCGCACTGACGTCATACCCATCATGATCAATCGACGCGACCTGACCCGGTTCACCATCCTCAGCCTGGCGGCCCTCAGCGGAGCCGGGGCGCTGACCGCCTGCAGTGACGAGAAAGACCCCAAGGGAACGGGCGGTGGGGGAGTCAGGGAGGACGGTGGCATCCAGCTGGTCTCCTCCGATGTGAAACGAGCGGCGGGTGATCCGACGATCCTGCCGGACGTCGTCACCGGGCTGCAGGCGCTCACTCACGGCCTCTATGACGGAGTCGCGGCAGGAGCAGACAACGTCGTGATCTCGCCATACTCCGTGCTGATCGCGCTCGGCATGACCCTGGTCGGCGCCGACGGCAAGACCGCTGACGAGATGCGCGAGGTGCTCGGCACCGGGAGTCTCGGCGACCGGTGGCACAAGGGCGTCAATGCGCTCACCGTCCACATCGATGGGTTGGCCGGCACCCAGAAGCGCGTCGACGGATCGAAGGCCGAGCTGGAGCTGGCCACGGCCAACCAACTCTTCGGACAGCGCGATGTCGGCTGGGAGCAGGACTTCGTGGATCTGCTGGCCAAGGAGTACGGCGCCCCGGTGCGCGCGGTCGACTTCGTGCAGGCCACCGAAGAGGCGCGCACCCTGATCAACGGCTGGGTCGAGGAGCAGACCAACGACCGCATCGTCGATCTTGTCCCCGAGGGAGTGCTCGGCGCGCTCACCCGTCTGGTGCTGGTCAACGCGATCTATCTCAAGGCACCGTGGGAGCAGCCCTTCGAGAAGCCCCTCACCGCGGCCGGCGCATTCCACCGGGCCGACGGGTCGAGCATCGACGTCGACCTGATGCACCAGCCGGACCTGGCCGCCGCGATGGCAACGGGCGATGGATGGCAGGCAGTGGTCCTGCCCTATGCCGGCAAGAAGGTGGCGATGACCATCGTGCTGCCCGACGCCGATGCGTTCGACGAGGTCGAGCGCGCTGTGGCCAGCAAGGGATTCACCCATATTGCCCGACAGGCGACACCCACGTCCGTCGACCTCAAGCTGCCGAAGTGGAAGTTCCGCACCGAGGTGCTGCTCAATGAGGTGTTGGCGGCGCTCGGGATGCCGACTGCCTTCACTGACGACGCGGACTTCACGCCGATGACCGACGAGGACCTGACGCTGAGGATCTCCGCCGTCCTGCACCAGGGCTTCATCGCCGTCGACGAGGAGGGCACTGAGGCGGCTGCCGCCACCGCGGTGGTCATGAAGACCCTCAGCGCACCAGCACCGGGAAAGACGCTCGTGATCGACCGCCCGTTCCTCTTCGCCATCCACGACGTCGAGCACCACACCCCCCTCTTCGTCGGCCGGGTCTCCGACCCCACGGCCTGACGGAACGAGGGTCCAGCAGGTCAGGCCCGGTTCAACGCCACTGCCTCACGAATCAACTCGACGAAGGCCTCTTCGTCGAGCTCGTCATCGGCGAAGATGTCGAGGCCGCGCCGCGTGCCGGCGTCGAGACTCGCGTTGAAGAGACTGTCCGGGTCCTCGAGCGAAGCACCCTTGGCGAAGGTGAGCTTCACCTTGTCCTTGTAGGTCTCCACCGTGCAGATCAGACCGTCGCAGGAGAACGTCGGGACGCCATCAGGGTTGGAAGCCTTGCGCCACTTGGCCTCCTCAACGATGTCGGGATCCGCACCCAGGATCAGCTGACGCACTCGGTCGACAGTCTCGGAACGCCAGTCCTCAGCCATGCGGAAAGCCTAACGTCGGACGCGTTCGGTGTGGAAGACCGTGAGATGGTGCGAAGCATGAAGGCAATCGGAGCACATCGATATGGCGGTCCCGAGGTCCTCGAAGTTGTCGAGCTTCCCGACCCCGAACCGGGTGAGGGTGAGGTGCTGGTCCGGGTGAGGGCCGCAGCGGTCAACCCGACCGACACCTATGTCCGAAACGGCGACCGCGAACGCGCCCAGCGCAAGCAGTCCCCACCTCCCTATGTGCCGGGCATGGACGTGGCCGGCGTGCTCGAGGCGATCGGCCCCGGCGTCGACACCGCCCTGTCCGTCGGGGACCGGGTGATGGCGGTCGTGGTCCCCAACGGTCACCACGGTGCCTATTCG
>DATCYH010000139.1:0-6549 GCA_036570405.1 Nocardioides sp. | reverse complement strand
TCAACGAGATCTCCGACCACATCGCTCCCTCGCTGGGACGCGACGTGGGTCGACACACGAACACGAAGGAAGACGCATGAGTCAGCCCGTCCACGACGAGCCCAACCTGTCGCACAAGGAGATTCTGGAGGTCCTGGCCGGCCTGCTCGCGATGCTCTTCGTCGCGATGGTGAGCTCGACCATCGTCAGCACCGCCCTGCCGACGATCATCGGCGACCTGCGCGGGAACCAGACGCAGTACACCTGGGTGGTCACCACGACCCTGCTGGCGATGACCGTCTCCAGCCCGATCTGGTCGAAACTGGCCGACCTGTTCGACAAGAAGCTGCTCGTCCAGATCTCCGGCGTCCTGTTCCTGCTCGGCTCGCTGGCCGCGGGCTTCGCGCAGGATGTGCCGCAGCTGCTCGCCGCCCGCAGCCTCCAGGGCCTCGGCGTCGGCGGCCTGCTCGCCCTCGCCCAGGCGATCATGGGCTCGATCATCCCGCCGCGTGAGCGCGGCCGCTACAGCGGCTACATGGCCTCGGTGATGGCAGTCGCGACCGTGTCCGGACCGCTGATCGGTGGCCTCCTGGTCGACACCGTCGGCTGGCGCTGGTGCTTCTGGGCGGCCGTCCCGATCTCACTGATGGGTTTGGCGGTCCTGCAGAAGTTCCTGCACCTCGACAGCGTGCGCCGCGAGGTGCATATCGACTGGTGGGGCGCCGTGCTGATCACGATCGCGGCGAGCCTCCCGCTGGTGTGGGTGTCGTTCGCCGGCCAGAGGTTCGAGTGGGCGTCGCTGGAGACGGCGTACTTCCTGGTCCCTGCTGCCCTGGCCGTGGTGGCCCTGGTCTTCGTCGAGCGCAACCACGCCGAGCCGCTGATCCCGCCCAAGATCCTGCTCGAGCGGACCACCATCCTGGCCATCGTCGCCAGCATCGCGGTGGGCATCGCCCAGTTCGGTACGTCGGTCTTCCTCAGCCAGTTCTTCCAGGTGGCACAGGGCTTCAGCCCGACCGAGGCCGGTCTGCTGATGCTGCCGCTGATCATGGGCAGCATGATCGGTGCGACCGTGTCGGGACAGTTGATCACCCGTACCGGCATCTGGAAGCCCTACATGCTCGTCGGCACGGTCATCCTGATCGCCGGGCTGGTGCTGATGGGGCCGACCGACCACGAGACCCCGATCTGGCACCTGAGTGTCTTCATGGTGATGATGGGGATCGGCCAGGGCACGCTCATGCAGAACCTCGTCCTGGTCGTCCAGAACACGGTGGACGTGCGCGACATCGGTGCGGCAAGCGGCGTGGTCAGCTTCTTCCGCTCGCTGGGCGGCACCGTCGGGATCGCCGTGCTCGGTGCGATCCTGACCAACCGGGTCAGTGACCACATCGCCACCGGCCTCACCGCCCAGGGGCTCCCGGTGCCCGAGGACGCAACCGGCGGCGGGAACCTGGACCTGGATGCGCTCAAGGAGCCGTTCCTGACCATCGTTCGCCACGCGTACGGCGACTCCACGGGCTATATCTTCGTGGTCGCCGGAGTGATCACGGTGATCAGCCTGGTCGCCATCTGGTTCATGCCGGTGACCGAGCTGCGGACCACCGTGCGCAAGCAGGACGAGCACGACCCGCTGAGCATGGAGCAGCCGGTCGACTGATCAGTCGCGCCGGCCGGTGATGCCGGCAGCAAGCATGACCAGGATCGCTGCGGTGGCGACCTGCCAGGTGTGGCGCCACCAGTCGATGCGTGCGGTCTCGGGGTCGAAGACCTGGCCATAGGCC
Organism: Nocardioides sp.; assembly: GCA_036570405.1. Classification (GTDB taxonomy): domain Bacteria; phylum Actinomycetota; class Actinomycetes; order Propionibacteriales; family Nocardioidaceae; genus Nocardioides. The sequence goes on along the minus strand of DATCYH010000139.1, from coordinate 4,786 downwards.
CAGTTGCCGATCAGCATGCCGCCGATGCCGCACAGCACGGTCAACCACAGCGGGATGTTGTCACGGTCGCCAGGGGCGATGAACTTGCCCAGCAGACCCACCACGGCGCCGCCGAGCAGCACCCACAGGATCGTGTCCACGTCTCGGCGACGATCAGGAGCGGAAGCCGACCGCGCCGGTCACGCCGCCGCCGATCTCGACGTACGCCAGGCGCGCGGTGGGCACCAGGACACGGCGGCCCTTGGTGTCGGTCAGGCTGATCACGCCGTCGGAGGCCACGGCCTCGGTGACGTGCTTCTCGACCGTCTCGATGTCCTGGTCGACGTCGATGATGAGCTCGCGCTGTGCCTGCTGGATGCCGATCTTGACCTCCATGATGGGGCCACCTTTCGTGAACGTGGTTGGGAGCGGGGTGTGTGGGTCAGTCGTGCAGCGGATAGCCGCGTACGCCGCGCCAGGCCAGGCCGGCGATCAGGGCAGCCGCGTCATCGCGACCGATGGAGGAGGCGTCGTCGAGCCAGTATCGGGCGCTGACCTGGGCCATCCCCACCAGGGAGACGGCCAGCAGGTGGGCAGCCTCGTCGGGCAGGCGGGTGTCCTCGTGGATGACCTCGGCGATCATCCGCGCGCACTCCCGGGTCACCCGCTCGGTCTGGTCGCGCACGGCCGGCTCGTTGGTCAGGTCGGACTCGAAGACCAGGCGGAACGCGCCGGACTCGGCGGCGACGTAGTCATAGAACGCGGCCATCGCGGCGGCGACGCGGAGCTTGTTGTCATCGGTGGAGGCCAGCGCGGAGCGGCAGCCCTCGATGATGGTGCTGCATGAGGTGTCCAGGAGGGCCAGGTAGAGGTCGAGCTTGCCCGGGAAGTGCTGGTAGAGCACCGGCTTGGAGACCCCGGCTCGATCGGCGATGTCGTCCATCGCGGCGGCGTGGTAGCCGTGGGCCACGAACACCTCCAGTGCTGCCTCGAGGAGCTGGGCCCGACGTGCCTTGCGCGGCATGCGTCCGCCGCGGGGCCGGACGTCGTCCAGGTCGTGCTGCCCAGTGCTCAACTCATGCTCCTCGACTCTGCGGTGTTTCGAGTTGGCAGCCTACCCGTGCGTCACATGTCGATCCGCGCTGGCCACGTCCGGATGACGGGACACGTCAGAGCACCGGGTCGGACGCGGGGACGATTGCCGGGAACATGACGACGGTCTTGCGTGTTGTGCCGGTTGTCAGGACATCACCTTGCTGAGGAGAGTTTCAGTGCCCTATCCCGCACTCGTGGAACCAGCCGACGAGCTGACCATCGACGAGGTCCGCCGCTACAGCCGGCACCTGATCATCCCCGACGTCGGGATGAGCGGGCAGAAGCGCCTCAAGAACGCCAAGGTCCTCGTGATCGGCGCGGGCGGGCTCGGCTCGCCGGCGATGCTCTACCTCGCCGCCGCCGGCGTCGGAACGATCGGCATCGCCGAGTTCGACGAGGTCGACGAGTCGAACCTCCAGCGCCAGGTCATCCACGGGCAGTCCGACATCGGCCGCCCGAAGTCGGAGTCGGCCCGGGACTCGATCAACGAGATCAACCCCTACGTCAACGTGGTGATCCACGAGGGTCGGCTCGACAACGACAACGTGCTCTCGGTCTTCGAGGGCTACGACCTGATCCTGGACGGCACCGACAACTTCGCGACCCGCTACATGGTCAACGACGCGGCGTACTTCCTCAAGATCCCCTACGTCTGGGGCTCGATCTATCGCTTCGACGGGCAGGCGTCGGTCTTCTGGCCGCACGCGGTCAAGGAGGACGGCACCTCGGCCGAGGCGCCCTGCTACCGCTGCCTCTACCCCGAGCCCCCGCCGCCGGGGATGGTCCCGTCCTGCGCCGAGGGTGGCGTGCTGGGTGTGCTCTGCGCCGCGATCGGCTCGATCCAGGTCAACGAGGGCATCAAGCTGCTCACCGGGATCGGCGACCCGCTGGTCGGCCGGCTGATGATCTACGACGCCCTCGAGATGGAATATCGCAAGCTCAAGGTCCGCAAGGACCCCAACTGCGCGCTGTGCGGCGAGAACCCCACCGTCGACTCGCTGATCGACTACGACGCCTTCTGTGGCGCCGTCTCCGATGAGGCCGCAGAGGCCGCCGTCGGCTCGACAATCTCGGTCACCCAGCTCGAGGCGATGATCAAGGACAAGGACAACGGTGGCGAGGACTTCGTGCTGATCGACGTCCGGGAGCCCAACGAGTTCGAGATCAACAAGATCCCGGGCGCGGTGCTGATCCACAAGGCCGAGTTCCTCAACGGCAACGCGCTCGAGCAGCTGCCCAGCGACAAGAAGATCGTCCTGCACTGCAAGTCCGGCGTCCGCTCGGCCGAGTGCCTGGCGATCGTCAAGGGCGCCGGCTATTCCGACGCCGTCCACGTCGGTGGCGGCGTGGTGGCCTGGGTCAACCAGATCGACCCCAGCCAGCCCTCCTACTGAGCTGACGCGTCCGCCGGTCAACGGCGGTCACCGGATCCCGGGTGCGGGTCTTCTGATCATCGTGATCGGGGGGACCGCCTCGGGATCCGTGTCATTTCGCTCTCGCCTAGCCTGTGCAGCATGGCTGAACCGACCCCCTCCGAGGAGTACGCCGAAGCAGTGCTGCGCGTTGCCGAGTCGGTGCCGCGTGGCCGGGTGACGACGTACGGAGCGATCGCCGAGGCCGTGGGCGCCGCACTGCACCGTGGCGGTCCTCGCGTGGTCGGCAACGTGATGGCGCGCGAGGGGGCCGCAGTGCCCTGGTGGCGGGTGGTCCGTGCCGACGGTTCGCTGGGTTGCAGCCGCGGCAGTGACGCCCACCAGAACTGGCTCGCCGAGGGCACGCCCCTGCGCAGGTCCGGGGACGTCGACGTGGCAGCGGCCTTCTGGCGGCCGCCTCCGTTGATGGATGCGCCCGGTGAGGCACTGTCGGTGCCCGATGATGGAATCGGTTCGTGACCTCCTACCGCCTGATCACCGGATCCGCAGATGCCGTGGCCGTGCCGCGGCTGGACGAGTTCCAGCAGCAGGTCGTCGACCACCCGGGGGGTCCGCTGCTGGTCCTGGCCGGGCCCGGCACCGGCAAGACGACGACGTTGGTCGAGGCGATCGTCGACCGGGTCGACAACCGCGGTGCGGCGCCCGACTCGGTCCTGGCGCTGACCTTCTCGCGCAAGGCCGCCGAGCAGCTGCGTGACCGGGTCACCGCCCGGCTGGGTCGCACGATGTCCTCCACGATGTCCTCGACGTTCCACTCCTTCGCCTACGGCCTGGTACGTCGCTACGCGCCTGCCGAGCTCTACGAGGCGCCGCTGCGGCTGCTGTCCGCACCCGAGCAGGACGTCGTCCTGCAAGAGCTTCTCTCGGACGCCCCCGAGTCGGTGGCCTGGCCCGACTCGCTGCGCCGCGCGGTCAACACCCGGGGCTTCGCCCGCGAGGTGCAGGCCGTGCTGGCCCGGGCCCGGGAGAAGGGCCTGGACGGCCACGACCTGCGTGAGCTCGGCATCGCGGAGGGGCTCGCGGAGTTCGTGGCGGCGGGGATCTTCCTCGACCAGTACCTCACCGTCCTCGACTTCGGCGGAGCCATCGACTACCCGGACCTGATCCGGCGAGCGGTCAAGGAGGCCGAGCGCCACCGCGACGAGCTGCGCGCCGAGTTCAGCCACGTGTTCGTCGACGAATACCAGGACACCGACCCGGGGCAGGTGGCCCTGCTCCAGGCGCTGGTCGGGGACGGCGGCAACCTCACCGTGGTCGGCGACCCGCACCAGTCGATCTATGGCTTCCGCGGCGCCGAGGTGCGCGGGATCCTCGAGTTCCCCACCGTGTTCCCCAAGCGCAGCGGCGATCCGGCCGACGTCCTCGCCCTGCGTACGACGCGCCGCTTCGGCCAGCACCTGCTCCTCGCCTCGCAACGCGTCGCCAGGCGGCTCTCCCTCAACGGGACCATCGCCGAGGAAGCACGCGAGGCCTTCCTCGAGCCGGTCGCAGCGCTCTCCGAGCACGGTGACGGCCGGGTCGACGTGCTGACCTTCGACACCGCACGCGCGGAGACCGAGCACCTGGCCGACGTCCTGCGCCGGGCCCATCTCGAGGACGGCATCGCCTGGTCACGGATCGCCGTCCTGGTCCGTTCGGGTCGTAACACGATCCCCGCGCTGCGGCGTTCGCTCGGCGCCGCCGGTGTGCCGGTCGAGGTCGCCAGCGATGACACCCCGCTGGTGCGCGAGGTCGCGGTGATGCCGCTGCTCGAGGCGCTGCGCGCGGTGGTCAACCTGGACAACGACGATCCGGAGAGCACCGGGTTCATCGACACCGACCGCGCTCACGACCTGCTGGTCTCTCCGCTGGCCGGCCTGGACGCGAGCGACGTACGCGCCCTGGCCCGCGCGTTGCGGGTCAAGGAGAAGGCGGCAGCAGCCGAGTCGGGCGACAAGGTCCGCACCTCGCCGGAGCTGCTCCGGGCCGCGGTCCTCGAACCGTCGATGCTGGACGGCATCGACGTGCCCGCGGTCGAGCGCGCCCGTGCGCTGGCGGAACTGCTGCAGTCCGCGCGCACGCGGCTCGAGTCCGCAGGCACCGCCGAGGAGGTCCTGTGGGAGTTGTGGGCCGGGACCTCGTGGCCCCGCCGGCTCCGCCTCCAGGTGGAGGCGGGAGGCGGGTCCGCACGTCGCGCCCACCGCGACCTCGATGCGATCTGCGCCCTCTTCGAGGCCGCGGCCAAGGCCGAGGAGCAGCGCGGCCACACCGGCGTACGCGAGTTCCTGGCGACCCTGCGC
>DATCYH010000138.1:0-5074 GCA_036570405.1 Nocardioides sp. | reverse complement strand
GGCAAGCAGGAGAAGGTCGAGGCCGGCCAGGTCCTCAACGTCGAGAAGCTCGGCAAGGAGATCGACGACGTCGTCGAGTTCACCCCTGTCATGCTCGTCGACGGCGACACCGTGCTCGCCACCCCGTCGCAGCTCGCCGGTGCGACCGTCACCGCCAAGGTGGTCGGTGAGACCAAGGGCCCCAAGATCAACGGGTTCACCTACAAGAACAAGTCGAACCAGCGGAAGCGCTGGGGCCACCGCCAGCACTACAACGCCATCGAGATCACCGGAATCTCGAAGGGCTAGGGAGCACTCACATGTCCAAGACCAAGGGCGGCGGTTCTACCCGGAACGGCCGCGACTCCGCAGCACAGCGCCTCGGCGTTAAGACCTTCGACGGCACCGCCGTCACCGCTGGCACCATCCTCGTGCGCCAGCGCGGCACCAAGTTCCACCCCGGTGAGAACGTGGGCCGCGGCGGCGACGACACCCTCTTCGCCATGGCCGACGGCAAGGTGAAGTTCGGCCAGCGCAAGGGGCGCAAGCTGGTCGATATCCTCCCTTCGGAGTAGATCGGTCACGCTGGGGGCTCTGGGTCGCACGGCTCATTTGCCCTTCAGCGCCTACATCCAGCAGCCGACACAACCGTAGGATCATCGATGGCCCGCCGCTGGCGGCACGTCTGATCGGTGGGAGGTGACGGCTTTGCGAGCACGACGTGGGCGCCCTGAGGCAGACGGCCGTGACGCGCGCGACCAAGGCGCCACCCTCGTCGAGGCTGCGCTCGTCCTGCCGATCCTCTTCCTGCTGATCTTCGGCATCCTCGAGATCGGGATGCTCCTGAAGAGCACCACTGCAGCGTCCGCCGGCGTGCGTGGAGCTGGTCGAACTGCCAGCGTTGCCGGCAACGATCCGATGGCCGACGCCGAGGTGCTGCGTCGCCTCGAGCACGACGCGTCGGGCCTGCCAGATGATGAGATCGAGTACATCGTGATCTGGCATGCCACCGGGCAGAACGACTCGCCCCCTGCTGGAGGGACATGCCGACCCGGGGCCCAATCGACGCCGAACACGTCTTCAGTAGGTCGCCGCGTCACCGGTGGCGCTACCGGGTCGTGCACCGTCTACCACCGGCCGGCAGCGCCCGGTGGGGCGTTCGACATGGCTGATCCGTCGACCACCGACGGGGCGTCGCAGGCACCTGGGTACTACTTCGGCTGCGACGACACGACGCCGTCGGCGCAGCGCACCCACAAGGTTGACTGCAACTGGCCGGGGCGCTCCCGCAAGGTCACCAAGAGCCCCCGCGGCGGTGGTGGGACCACGACGCCCGACTACTTCGGCATCTACATCAAGGCCAAGCACGAGACGATCACCGGCATCCTCGGCACGACCTTCGACGTGACCGATCGCAGCGTGTCCCTGCTCGAGCCCCAGGGGTACTCGTCGGCATGAGACGGCACCTTCGTCATGACCGTGGGGCCACGCTGATCGAGTTCGCCCTCGTGCTACCGATCCTGCTCCTGCTTGCTTACGGGACCGCGGAGCTGGGTCTCGCGTGGACCGCCGAGAACCGCGTCCAGGGGGCGGTGGCACAAGCGGCACGCGTCGGCGCCTCCAACGGCGCGACCCGCGAGTCTGACCGCGACATCCTCCTGTCGTTGAAGGTGACCCTCGAGCCCAACGTCCTCCAGCGCGTCGAGCGCGTTGTCGTCTTCTCCGCGACGGATGCCGATGGAGCGGTCCCCACCGTCTGCCGGAACGCGACAGGCGATGTGGGCAACACCGCCAACAGGTGCAACAGCTACAGCGGGGCCACTCTCCGCGCACTGGCGGCGAACGGCTCAAACGCGGCGACGCTCGGGTTCTCGACGACGACGTCCAACAACTGCGCCACGTCCAGGATCGATCGGTACTGGTGCGCCACTGGCCGCCACGACAGCATGGCCGACCCGCCCGACTGGCTCGGGGTGTGGGTCAAGACGACGTATCCCAACCCGTTGCCGACCTTCTTCGGCGACTTCCAGCTCGAGCGCACGTCCATCTATCGGATCCAGCCGGACTTCACAGGATGAGCGGGGAGCACCTCATGTCGCAGCCGCATGGCAGCAGGTCACGAGCCGATCGCCGACGAGTCGACGGCGATCACGGAGTGGCCGTCCTCATAACCGCCCTCGCCCTCGTGCCCCTCATGCTCGTCGCCGCGTTCGGCATCGACGTGGCCGGCTGGTACTCCCGAGCGACAGAGCTCCAGCGCGCAGCTGACGCAGCTGCGCTGGCTGGAACCGTGTGGATGCCGGAGATGGGCAAGGCGACTGTGGCGGCCAATCAGAGCCTGCAAAAGCACGGCTTCGTCGACGGTCAGAACGGGATCGAGGTCACCTACAGCCGCGGGAGCACACCCAACTCGCTACGGGTCGAGATCACGGACGGATCCGCGAACACCTACCTGTCCGACATCATCAACCGGCACCAGCGGATCACCCGCATGGCCGAGGCCGAGTACAACATCCCGATCCCGTTGGGTAGCCCGCTCAACTACTTCGGCGGCGACCGAAGCAAGGCGTCTGGAACGCCGGCGCCCAGCCCGATCCCACCTCCGAACTATGCCGACTGGCAGCCCAACAACGCGCCGTGCACGGTCCGTAGCAATGGTCAGGCGAGCGGCTCCATCCAGGGCCAATGGGTCCAGTTCTGGATCTGGTACATCTTCACGACCTCCACATCTAACCCGTCGAGCACCATCTGCACGTGGAACACCGGGTCGACCGGGGGAATCGACCCGAATCGAGACCCGAAGTTCTGGGCGGTGATCGAGGGGCCGGGCACCGTCTCCACGCAGGGCGATGCGTACTCGCCGCGCTGCTACATCAGTCCCAACTGCAGCTCGGTCGAGAACCAGTCGTACGACGACGAAGACGCCGACCGCGGCTACTGGTACGTCGTCAAGGCTCCGTCGAACCTGACGGGCTCCATCGACATCCGGGTGTTCGATGCATCGAACAACCCGGGTGGAACCCAGACGACGCTTGCGGGCGACTCATCGATCAACGCGAGCAACCAGGACTTCGAGACCGAGTTCAGGGTCTTCGAGCAGACCAACGCACTCGACTTCACGGCGCGGCAGCCGCTCGAGTCCGGGTCGACCGCAGCAGCGCTGGCTACCGAAGGGAACTGCCGCTGGAAGCTGAATGCCGACGATCCGTCCTTCCGGGGAGTCTGGAAGTCCCTCTGCACGATCTCTGGCGTGTCGGCGAACGACATCTACCTCGTCAACGTGCGGACCAACGGCTCGAACGGGTCAGGAATCAACGGGTACGCCCTTGAGGCGTGTGCCAACGGCTCCTGTACAACATCGCCGCAACCGGCGCTCTATGCCTACGGCAGCATGGCGATGTACAACAACATCACCGCTGGTGAGGCTGCCACCTTCTACTTGGCCGAGGTGGGTCCGCAGTACGCCGGAAAGACACTGGTCATGGAGCTCTGGGACGCAGGAGACGCTGAGGGCGACGCCACCATCTACCCGATGCGCCCGTCGACGACAGCTCCGAAGCCTGTGGTCGGTGTACCGATCTCCGACTGCTCCTACACCTCTTCGCCTCATCCCAACGCTCCCCAGTACTCGTCCGCGGGAGGCGGTACTGGTAACACCTACAACACGCCGCGTCCATCAGACACGTCCGGCACCTGCGGCATCAGGTCGACCATCGGCGGAGCCCGGCAGTTCAACGCGACCTGGCTACGCATCCGGATCAACGTTCCATCGGACTACACGTGTCAGGTCGGTCTAAACCCGGAGACCACGGCCAACTCGTGCTGGTGGGGTATCCGCTACGACTTCAGCAGCACGGCAACGGACGTGACGACTTGGCAGGCCCGCATCGAGGGCAACCCCGTCCACCTCACGCAGTAGCGAAGGATGGCTTCACCTAGCCGTGAGTCGCGCTCGGTACGGCGGTGCAAGCTGCCACCTGCTCGCATCGACGGCTGGTGACCGGTCGACACACCACTAGCCTGCGTGGGTGTCGCAGTTCGTTGATGAGTGTGGGCTCCACGTCAAGGGTGGAGACGGTGGCGCCGGGAGCGTGTCGTTCCGCCGGGAGGCGCACACGCCGATGGGTGGGCCCGACGGCGGCGACGGCGGCAAGGGTGGCGACGTGTGGCTCGTCGTCAACCACAACGTCTCCTCGCTGATCGCGTTCAAGGACCACCCGCACCGGGGTGCCGGGAGCGGCACCCACGGCAAGGGCAAGGGCAAGCACGGTCGTAGCGGCGAAGACATGATCGTGCCCGTGCCCGAGGGCACGCAGGTCAAGACGCAGGACGGCGACACCGTCCTCGCCGATCTCGTGAACCCGGGCGACCGCTTCCTGGTCGCCGAGGGCGGTCGGGGTGGCCGGGGTAACGCCCGCTTCCTGTCGAACCGCCGCCGGGCGCCGGCCTTCGCCGAGCAGGGCGAGGTGGGAGAGGAGCACTGGCTTCGCCTCGAGCTCAAGCTCATGGCCGACGTCGCTCTGGTGGGCTTCCCGAGCGTCGGCAAGTCCACGCTCATCTCCGTGATCTCGGCGGCCAAGCCGAAGATCGCCGACTACCCGTTCACCACGCTCGAGCCGAACCTCGGCGTGGTCCGGCTTGACGACGAGATGCAGTTCGTCGTGGCCGACCTGCCCGGGCTCATCGAGGGTGCCCACGAGGGCCGGGGGCTGGGCCACCAGTTCCTCCGCCACGTCGAGCGGGCGCGGGTCCTCGTCCTGCTGCTCGACCTGTCGCCGCTCTCCGAGCACACTCCGGCTGAGCAGGAGCGCATCCTCCTGGCTGAGCTCGGCGGCTACCAGCCCGACCTCCTGGAGCGACCGCGCCTCGTCGTCGGCTCCCGAGTCGACCTCGCAGACCCGGACGTCGACTTCGACGGCCACCGCATCGCCGCCGTGACCCGCGAGGGCATCCCCAAGCTCGTCGGGATGATGGCCCAGGCCGTCACCGACGCCCGGGCGCAGCTGCCCGAGCCGGAGGCCTTCGTGGTGCACCGCCCCGTCGCCGAGGGCTACCGGATCGAGCGCGAGGACGACGGCAGCTACACGGTCCTCGG
>DATCYH010000137.1:0-2285 GCA_036570405.1 Nocardioides sp. | reverse complement strand
CAACGGCAGCATCGCCGACGTCGCGGTGATCTGGGCGCGCACCGACGACGGCGTACGCGGCTTCGTCGTCCCCACGGACACAGGCGGCTTCACCGCCAACACCATCCACCAGAAGATGTCCCTGCGCGCCTCGGTGACCGCCGAGCTCGTGCTCGAGGACGTGCGACTGCCGGCCAGCGCCGTGCTTCCCGACGTGCAGGGGATGCGTGGCCCGCTGTCGTGTCTCAACGAGGCGCGCTACGGCATCCTGTTCGGCGCCATCGGTGCCGCCCGCGCCTGCTATGAGGCGGCCCTGGACTATTCGACGTCGCGCGAGCAGTTCGGCCGTCCGATCGGCGGCTTCCAGCTGATCCAGCGCAAGCTCGTCGAGATGCTCGTCTCGGTCAACCGGGGAACGTTGCTGGCGATCCACCTCGGTCGGCTCAAGGACCAGGGCATCCTCACGCCCGCGCAGGTCAGCATGGGCAAGCTCGACAACGTCCGCCAGGCGATGGACGTGGCCCGTGAGGCCCGCAACGTCCTCGGCGCCAACGGGGTGACGCTGGAATATCCGGTGATCCGGCACATGAACAACCTCGAGGCCGTCTACACCTATGAGGGCACCAACGAGATCCACACGCTGACGCTGGGACAGGCGATCACCGGGATTCCGGCGTTCCGCTGACCGACGCTCGGGGGACCAGCTCCGCGCTGCTCGGGGTCAGAGGATCTCGAGCACGTCGTTGAGCGCGTCCTCGATGCTCCGCCCCGTGGTGTCGACGACGACGTCGGCATCCTCGGGGACCTCATACGGCGAGGAGATGCCGGTGAACTCTCCGATCTCGCCGGCGCGCGCCTTGGCATAGAGGCCCTTGCGGTCGCGGCGCTCGCACTCCTCGAGCGGGGTGGCGACGTGAACCAGGACGAAGTCGCCACCGGCCTGTTCGACCATCTCGCGCACCTGCTTGCGGGTCTCGTCGAACGGCGCGATCGGCGAGCAGATGGCGACGCCACCGTGGCGAGCGATCTCGGCGGCCACCCAGCCGATACGACGGATGTTGGTCTCGCGGTCCTGTTTGGAGAACGACAGGCCGGCGGAGAGATTGCGGCGTACGACGTCACCGTCGAGGTTGGTGACCGTCTCGCCGTCCTCGAGGAGACGGTCACCGAGAGCCCGGGCGATGGTGGACTTGCCGCTCCCGGACAGACCGGTGAAGAAGATGACCTGACCCTGCTTCGAGTGGTCCGCGTCGTTCTCCTCCCTGAATCCCTCGGGGTCCTCGGTCAACGCATGGATCGGATCGCCGGCGGCGTAGTTGTCGACCACTTGGTGACCGAGCAGGTGGTCAGCGGTCGGGTCGCCGTGGGAGGCGAGCGGGACGGCCACGACATGGGCGTCGGGCAGTGTCTCGGCGGCGGCCAGCGCGGACCGGATCAGGCCCACCGGCGTCAGGCCGATCGGCGTACCGGTCCCGCACAGTGCCAACAGCACCACCGTGCCGAGGCCGGCCAGCGAGGTGACGTCGGCATCGCTGAGCGCCCCGGAGACGGGCACGAAGGTGGCGCCGTGATGGCGCTCGCGCACCTCGCCGGGGGTGAGGTGCAGGCGGCGGAAGGGCCCGTGCTCGGGCGGGGTCAACGACTCCACGCTGCCGCGCTCGTCCAGGCGTGCGATCGGGAAGCCTTCGGGGTCGACCAGCTCGATCTCTCGGCCGACGAGGTCGTCCGGGAGGGACAGCGTGACTGGGGAACCGGGCTCGTTGAAACCGGTCAGCGGGGCGAGGGCGCCGGAGACGAGCAGCTCCAGATCGTCCAGCTCGCGCGGCGTCGGACAGTGCTGGGGGAGCGATGCGGACGGGGCTTCAGGGTGGGAGGACTCAGACAGGGAAGGCACAGGCACAGTGTGGCATCCGTCGCTTCAGGTGCGGGGGCTTGCCAGCCGTGGAACACTTGGGACAGTGGAGCCGGGGAGGGCGCCGACGGTGAGGACAGCATGCTGTCGCATCACCGTGATCGGCCCGTCGCCGTGACCACCCCACAGGCGCGCTGCCCGGTCGAACCCCCCGTAACCGGCCGGGCAGCGCTTTTACCCATAGGTGGTCAGTCGACCACCCCGTTGGCAGCCAACTCGTCGACCTCGTTGTGCGCATACCAGCCCTCGAACCGGTCGGCCTCGACCGCGGCGAACATCTCCGTGGCCTTGGCCATGTCGAGCTTCACCACGCTCGCCTTGCCGACGGTGCCGGTGCCCAGGTTGGGCGCGGTCAGGAAGCGCATCGCGTGACTGCGCAGGCCGCGGCTGCTGA
>DATCYH010000136.1:0-10713 GCA_036570405.1 Nocardioides sp. | reverse complement strand
TCCCGAAGTGCGGGATGCCGGCCGCTGTCGCGATCTGGATCCCACCGTCGGCGACCAGGGAGAACGAGTTGACGAGCGACAGCACGCCCTCGTCGACGGCCTGACGCCCGCACTCGAGGGCCACGTTCGGATCGAAGCGGTCGTCGCACACGATCAGCTCGAGCGGCCGTCCCAGCTCGCAGGTGGCGTTCACCGTGGCGACGGCGGCCTTGGTCCCGTCAGCCGCCTGCGGCCAAGACACCCCACCCTCGAGCGAGGCGATCTGCATCAGCTTGATCGGAGCGCCCTCGCACGGGACCGTCGTGGTGGTCGCCGCGTTCGCTTCGGTCGGTTCAGGACCGCTTGCGGTGTCGTCGCTGGCATCTGACGCGCAGCCCGCTGCTGCGATGAGCAGGCTCACGGACAGCAGGGCCGCGCGAAGTGGGCGTCGGCTCGTCTTCGAGAACATCGGTCTCCCCCCGAGTTCGACGCGCCCGGCGGCGCATCGTGGTCTGCTCAGTTAACGCGAGATCCGGCGAACAAGCAAGTGTTTGGTAGGGGCCGTTGACGCTGCCAGAGCGTCGGTGGGTCAGCTTGCGGGTCGCGGACCGTCGACCGCCGTGCGTGACGATGCGAGATCGGCGCCGAGCGCAGCCATCGCGGGCATCTGGTCGAAGCCGACGGTGATCATGCGGAAGCCCTGCTGGGCTCGGGCGGCGGCGAGGCCGGGACTGGCGTGCACGCCGGGTACGACGCCGGCTCTGTTGCAGGCGTCGACGACGCTGTCCAGCGCGTCCTGGAACCGAGCGTCGTCATGATCAGCGAACGGGGGGAGACCCATCGTCAGGGATAGGTCGGACGGGCCGACGTACACGGCGTCGATGCCCGGGACAGCGAGGATCTCATCGATCCGTTCGACGGCTTCGACTGTCTCGATCATGGGGATGCACGCCACCTGCTCGTTGGCCGTCTCCAGGTACTGGAAGCCGTGCCGAACCATCGCGGTCAGGGGCCCGAAGCTGCGAGTACCTGCCGGCGCGTACCGGCATGCGGCCACCGCCCGCTCGGCCTCCTCTGCGCTGTTGACCATCGGGATGATCACGCCTAGCGCCCCGGCGTCGAGCACGCGGCCGATGATGCCGGGTTCGTTCCACGGCACGCGGACCACTGGTGCGACCGTCGACCGTCCGAGCGCCTGCAGCATGGCGAAGGCGTCTGCGTACGACGCCAGCCCGTGCTGCATGTCGATGCAGACGTAGTCGTAGCCAGCGTCACCGGCCGCCTCGGCCAGCACGGGTTCGCGTAAGAACATCCAGGCGCCGAGGGTCGTGACACCGTCTTGCCAGCGCTGGGGAAGAGGAACGGCCGTCATGCGGGCACCGTACCCGCCCTCCCGTACTAAACCAAGCACTTGCTTGTTTCACAGTTGGTCCGTAGGTTGATGCGAGGCAGCTGACCGAGGGGGATCGCGATGAACGACCAACGACGTACGACGATCGACGGAGTGAGCGTTCCGTGCGATCACTTGATCAACGGCGAGCGCATCGGCGGCGGTGAGCTGTATGCGGTGCTCTCGCCGGTCGATGGCTCGCACCTCGGTGACATCCCCAACGGTGACGCTGCCACCGTGGATGCCGCGGTCGCGGCCGCCCGCCACGCGTTCCCGGCGTGGGCGGCGCTCGGTCCAGACGGTCGAGGCGACATCCTCGACCGGTTCGCGCAAGCGATCCTCGACCGCGCGCACGACCTGGTGACGGTCGACACGGCCGACAACGGCTCGGTGCGCGCCGTCATGCTCCACGTGGGCACCGGCCGCAGCGCGCAGAACGTCAAGTACTTCGCCGACCTGGCTCGCACACTGCAGCACCCGCCCATCGAGGGTCCGGTCGCCGACAATTCGGTGCGCTACGACCCGTCCGGCGTCGCCGCGCTGATCGTGCCCTGGAATGCGCCGCTGATGCTCGGCACGTGGAAGATCGGGCCCGCGCTCGCCGCCGGTTGCACGGTCGTGGTCAAGCCGCCGGAATGGGCGCCCTTCAGCCTGTCACTCCTGGGCGAGCTTGCGACCGAAGCGGGTCTGCCGCCCGGGGTCTTGAACATCGTGCACGGCGTCGGCGAGCGCACCGGTGCGGCGCTCGTCGCGCATGCCGACGTGGACCGCATCAGCTTCACCGGGTCACCCGACACGGCGCGAGCGATCGCGATCGCAGCAGCCCCCAACCTCACACCGCTGAGCTTCGAGCTGGGAGGGAAGTCGCCGTTCGTCGTGTTCGAGGACGCCGACCTCGAGGCGTCGGTCCGGACGGCCGTTGCGCAGTTCATGAACGCTGGCCAGGTCTGCCTCGCCGGGACACGCCTGCTCGTGCAAGACACCATCGCCGATCGGTTCACCGACGCCGTTCGCGACGCCACGTCCAAGCTCGTCGTCGGCGATCCTCGCGTCGAGGGCACCAACATCGGTCCCCTCATCCACCCGGAGCACTTCGAGCGGGTGGCGGGCTTCGTCGAGCGGGCCCTGGCGCATGGTGCGAAGCCGCTGATCGGCGGCAAGCCGGCCGATCTGGGCGGCAACTGGTTCGAGCCGACGATCCTCACCGGTGTCGAGCAGTCATCGGAGATCGTGCAGGAGGAGGTGTTCGGGCCGGTGCTCACGCTGCAGACCTTCCATACCGAGGACGAGGCCGTCGAGCTCGCCAACGGAACGGAGTACGGCCTCGCCGCGACGCTCTTCACCAGCGACGAAGCGAGGGCCGAGCGAGTGGCGGCGCAGCTCGTCGCCGGCACCGTGTGGACGAACTGCTTCTACGTCCGCGACCTCGCGGCACCGTTCGGCGGGAGCCGGAAGTCAGGAGTGGGGCGCGAGGGCGGCGCGTGGAGCTTCGACTTCTTCAGTGATGTGAAGAACATCGCAGTGCGCCGGGACTCCTTCACCCCGTAGGTACGCTCGACGTGACGATGACGAAGACAACGAGGTCCAGGGCCCGCCCCGCGGACTCGGCACGTCGGCGGGAGATCCTCGACGCCGCGGCCGAGGTGTTCGCCGAGAAGGGAGTCGTTGCGGCGACCGTGCGCGACATCGGCGAACGCGCCGGGATCCTTTCGGGCAGCCTCTACCACCACTTCTCCTCGAAGGAGGAGATGGTCGCCGAGATCCTGCTCCCCGTGTTGCGGTCGCAGGTCGCCACGTTCGACGCCATCGCCACCGAGACCGGCGATCCCGAGCAGATCCTGCGCAGGCTCATCGGCGCGGCCGTCGCGCAGACCGCGGCGGATCCCTACGCAGCTCGCATCATCCGCAATGACACGCGTCACTTCGGGGTGATGCAGGGCCTCGACGAGGTGGTCCGCCAGCAGCGCACCGTGACCTCGCGGTGGACCTCCGCGGTTCGGAAGGGGATCGACATCGGCCTCTTCCGATCCGATGCCGACCCCGCGATCGTGACGATGTCCATCGCCGATGTCGTGCTCGGCGCCTACCGGTACATGCGACCCATGGGTCGCATGCCGGCGAACCATGTCGCCGAGCAGCTGGCCGGACTCATCCTCGACGGGCTCGAAGTCCGCTGACGGACCCCGCTCAGGCGGTGGCGAAGGTGACGTCGCCGAGCGTGTCGAACAGGGCGGTGAACGTGTCGCCGCCGGTGAACGGGATCGCCTTCAGGAACGAACCCGAGAGGATGACGTTCCCTGCCTCCATCGGCACGCCGAACTCGCCGAGCTTGTTGGCGAGCCACACGACGGCGTTCACGGGATTCCCCATCACCGCGGCGGCGACGCCGCTCTCCTCGACGAGGCCGTTCTTGTAGAGCGCGGCCCCCTCGCGGCGCAGGTCGAGGTCCGTGAGCCGCATCGGTCGACTTCCCAGCACCACGAGCCCGCATGACGCTGCGTCGGCGACGCTGTCGACGAGCAGGTTCGTGCCGTAGCCGGTGTAGCGGGTGTCGACGATCTCGATGGCCGGCAGGATGAAGTCGGTGGCGCGCATGACGTCGGCGGCGTTGTTGTCGGTACCGGTCAGGGGGGCGCTGAGCACGAATGCGATCTCGACCTCGACCAACGGACGGTTCAGTCGTGCCATGTCGACGGTCGAGCCCTCGAGCACGAACCAGTCGTCGAACATCGACCCGTAGTCCGGCTCGTCGGTCCCGACGAGCTGCTGCATGGGCTTGGACGTCAGACCGATCTTGTGGCCCTTGACAGTCCGCCCCCGTGCCACCTTGAGCTCGGTGACCGCCATCGAGATGCGATAGGCGTCCTCCACGTCCGCGTCGGGGTACGTCGCCGAGATCGCCTCAATCGGCGCCCGGTCGTACTCCGCGTCGTAGAGCGCCTGGGCGGCTGCGGCTCGCTGCTCGTCGGTGAGTGCGCTCACTTCGCTGCCGCCTGCTCGGCATCGCGGGCCGCCCACCAGTCGCCACCGAGGGCGACACGGCGAATGGCGTCGGTGTCCATCGGTTGATGGCCGACCGCGTGCAACGGTTCCGGTCGTTCGGCGACGGTGTTCGTGAGTCGACCGACGCCGGTGACCTCCACCTCGACGACGTCGCCGAGGCTCATGGGCCTCGAGTTCGCGGGTGTTCCCGTCAGGACGACGTCGCCCGGTAGAAGGGTGATGTGTCGACACAGGTCGGCGAGCTGGTAGTCGATGCCGAACGTCATGTCGGAGACCAGATCTTCCTGCACCACCGCACCGTTGAGATAGGTGCGCAGCGTCTCCTGGCGGATGTCGACCCCGCTCACGACGCCAGGCCCGACCGGGCAGTAGCCGTCTTGACCCTTCACCCTCGTCATCCCGCCCTGATCGGTCTCCCGGAAGTCGTGCAGACCGACGTCGTTTGCCGGCGCGAAGCCGGCGAGGTGATCCCACACATCCTCAGGCGCCACGTTCTTCATCGGCCGCCCCACGATCGCCGCGACCTCGCCCTCGAAGTTGATGAACTGGCAGTCAGCCGGGCGGTGCAGGACACCCCGGTGGCTGTTCATCGTCGTCGGAGGCTTCTGGAAGTACGTCGGCGTCGTCAGCTCGGGCGCCCGGAACTCGACCCGACGCGAGTCGAAGTTCAGGTGGATGCACAGGATCTTGGTGGGATCGCACGGCGGTAGGTAGGTCGCCGTCGCCTCCTCGATGCTCCGCCCGTCGGCGAGGACCAGCCGGGAGCCGTCCTCCGACGGCGTGACCCACTGCGGCGTCCCCCCTTCGATGATGCGGCGCACCTCGCGCCGCGGTCCCTCGAGCACGTTCATCCTGAAGCCCCCTGTGTCTGCATGGGCTCACCATACGACCGCGGTTCCCCTTGCACAAGCAAGTGCTTGGTTGTACGGTCGACCCATCAGCGACCAGGGGGAAGCAATGACAAGCGCGCAAGGGCCGAGCATCGGCCATCTCGTCTTGACCGTCCGTGACATCGAGGCGTCGCACGCCTTCTACACAGAGGTGCTCGGCTTCGAGCAGTGCGGGACGTTCAAGAGCGAGATGTTTCCGGACATCGACATGCGCTTCTACCGGGGTTCGGCGAGCCGGCACCACGACTTCGCGCTGGTGCAGTCACCCGACCCGTCGACGCAGCCCCCGGTCGAGCCGTTCGAGATGTTCGGCAACCGGGTCGGTGTGAACCACATCGCCATCTCCTACGGCTCGCGAGAGGAGTGGCTGGCCAAGCTTGCAGACATCAAGGACAACAAGGTGCCCGTGTACCTGCGCGGCAACCACGGCATGACCCACAGCTGCTACCTGCAAGACCCCGACGGCCACGGGATCGAGGTCGTCTACGACCTGCCCCAGCACGTCTGGGAGGGCGACGTCGACGCAGCCCTCAGCCACTTCGAGTTCGTCCCCGACGAGGCATTCCTCGAGGACGACACCAACTACAAGATCTTCGGGAGCCAGTCATGAGCGCACGTACCGGCGAGGAGTTCCTCAAGGGCCTGCAGGCCCGACCGCGAGAGGTGTGGGTCGGAGGCGAGCGAGTCGACGACGTGACCACCCATCCGGCGATGGCAGGTCCGGCCCGGACGATGGCGAGTGTCTTCGATCGCCAGCACGAGTACGCCGACGAGTGCCTGATGCCCGACCCCGAGACGGGTGAGGCCATCAACGTCAGCCACATGATCCCCCGGTCCAAGGAGGATCTCGAGCGCCGAGGCGTCGGCCTCCGCCGGATCGCCGAGACCACCGTCGGGATGATGGGACGCACGCCCGACTACATGAACGTGACCTTCGCCGGGTTCGCCGGCGAACCCGAGTCGTGGCTGGGGCCGGACGGCACCAACGTCGAGGGCACAGCCAACCTGGCTGCGTTCCAGAAGCAGCTGGGTCGCGAGGACATCGCCCTGACGCACACGATCATCCACCCCACGATCGACCGCGCCACGGACGGGACGTTCACCGACAACGCCGTGCCGTTGCACAAGGTGGGGGAGACCGAGGACGCGATCATCGTGCGCGGCGCCCGCATCCTTGCCACGCTTGCACCCTTCTCCGACGAGCTGGCCGTCTACCCGGCGTTCCCGCTCCCGGGTGAGGCCCCCGACAGTTACGCCCTCAGCTTCTCGGTAGGGATGGACGCACCCGGGCTCGTGTTCCTCTGCCGTGACAGCACGACGGCAGCAGGGGCGGACCCGTTCGATCGACCCGTCTCCACGCGCTTCGACGAACAGGACGCGTTCGTCATGTTCGACGACGTCGAGGTCCCCAAGTCCCGGGTCTTCATCGACGGGAACAAGGACGTCTACAACTCCGTGATGTTCCGGGCCTGGTACCCGAACGTCATGCAGCAGACCACCACACGTGCCCTCACGAAGCTCGAGTTCGCCTACGGGCTCGCGAGCCTCTTGGCCGAGGCCGTCAACGACACCTCACCGCACACCCTCGAGGCGCTCGGCGAGATCCAGAGCTACGTCGAGGTGACCCGGAGCGCGCTCCTGCTCGCCGTGGAGAACGCCGCGCCGAACGAGTCGGGCGTGTGGTTCCCCGACGGCCGCCCCCTCCACCCGATGCGGTCGCTGCTGGCCACGTGGTTCCCGCGCGTCAACGACATCATCCTGACCGTCGGGAGCCACAACCTGCTCGCCACGCCGAGCCGCGCCATGCTCGACGACTCCAGGCTCCGCGCCCTGAGCGAGGAGTTCCTCTGCGGCGCCAAGGGCATGGATGCCGAGCGACGCTCGGCGCTCTACCGCCTGGCGTGGGACTTCGTCGGTTCGGGACTCGGGGCGCGCATGGACCTGTACGAGCGCAACTACCTCACTTCGGCTCGCACGAACCGCACGTTGGCCCACCTGATGGCCGACCGCACCGTCCCCTACGCGCTCGTCGACGAGATCCTCTCGTTCAAGGGGTGACCGACCGATGCACGCCTCTCCCAGCCGGGTCGACGGTCCACCTGCTGATCCGACCTCGTCGACGGACTGCCGCAACGTCATGGGTCGCCTGCCAACAGGAGTCGTGATCGTCGCCGGCATGGTCGGCGGAGAGCCGGTGGGCGTCGCGGTCGGCTCCTTCACGTCGGTGTCCCTCGATCCGCCGCTGGTCGGCTTCTTCATCGCAGACACGTCGAGCACCTGGCCGGTGATTGCGCCGTCCGGAGGGTTTTGCGCCAGCATCCTGAGCGCCGATCAGGAAGTGGTCTCGCGACTCTTCGCCACGAGAGGCGCCGACAAGTTCGCCGGGTGCGGTTGGCGACCCAGCCCCAGCGGGCGGCCGATCATCGACGGTGCCGTGGCATGGGTGGACTGCTCGATCGAGCAGATCGTGCCCGCCGGCGACCACCGACTGGTGCTCGGGCGCATCCAGGCCATGGCGGCATCGGACGGCGACGAGCCCTTGGTCTTCCTCGGAGGCCGCTACCGGCAGCTGTCGGGAGCCCCAGCGTGATGCCCGACGTCTTGGAGGCCGATCGGACCAGGCGCGGCCCGCACCTGTTCCACGATCCCGCACCGATGGCGGCGGTGGTGTTGCCCGCCGCCGTCGCGGCGCACGCTCGTCGCGATCCGTCGCGAGTGGCGATCGAGGTCGCCGGTCGCTCCACGACGTTCGCCACGCTCCACGGGCGCAGCAGTCGGCTGGCCTCTGTGCTCCGCACCCTTGCTGCGCCCGGCACATCGGTCGACGTGGTGTGCTGCGCTGCCCACCACGACGACCTCCTCGTGGCCTATCTGGCCTGCCGCACCGCAGGGCTGCGACCGTGCGTCCACCTTCCCGCCGAGCTCGCAGCTCCGGCCGGCCACGAGCCCGTCGGCGGCATCGCATGCGCAGCGGGTACCAGTGCCTGGGAGGCTGCCCAGCGTCGGGGCTGGCTGGTCGGCGACGGGCCCGGGGTCCGATGGTGGCGGATGCTCGAGCTCCAGCACCCCCCATTCGAGCCAGATGGGTCACACGTGGTCGCCGACAAGGTCGACCTGACGGATGGAGCGGACGTCGTCCATGCAGGCGATGTCCGGACGTCGCTCAGTGCGCTCGCCGCCGGCGTCCTGCAACGGGTCGGGTGACCCGCACCACGTCGACAGGGTCGGCGAGCGCGTGCACTGCAGCGACGACCGACGAGACCCCGGTGCACCCGCACGCTCCGGAATGGTTCCGGCGTGCTCTGGCCGTGCCGTTCACCGATGGCTTCGTCGACGTCGAGGGTGCCTCCGTCCACTACCTGGCCTGGGGTGAGCCAGGGCGGCGCGGCCTCGTGTTCGTGCATGGTGGGGGAGCGAACGCCCACTGGTGGACGCACATCGCCGCGACGTTCGCCGGCGAGCGTCGCGTCGTTGCAGTCGACCTGAGTGGCCACGGTGACAGCAGTCACCGTGAGCGCTACGAGCTCGAGCAGTGGGCCCGTGAGGTGCTCTCCGTTGCACACCACTCGGGCATCGACGGTCCTCCCGTCATCGTCGGCCACAGCATGGGTGGCTTCGTCGCCATTGCCGTGGCGTCGCTCCGTCCCGTCGAGGTGGCCGGGACCATCGTGTGCGACTCGCCGGTGACCGAGCCGGCCCCCGACGTGACGATGTCGAGCCCGAAGCACGATCTCGGCACACGGCCCCGTCCATGGGCGAGCCCTGACCTGGCCGTCGAAAGGTTCCGCACCGTCCCGCCCCAAACGCACTCCCTCGACTTCGTCTGCGACCACGTTGCCCGACGTTCGCTGAAGCCCGTCGACGGCGGTTGGCAGTGGAAGTTCGATCGCCGGGTGTCCGAGCAGGTCCAGCAGCAGATGCAGGGGACGGCCCTGCCCCACCTCCACGCGCTGGCGTGCCGCTTCGCCCTGCTGCGCTCGGAGTTCGGGATGGTCACCGACGACATCGGCGCCTCCATGTTCGAGGCCACCGGCGGGACCGCACCAGTCTTCGTGCTTCCCCAAGCCGGCCACCACGCGATGCTCGACCAACCGCTCATCCTGCTCACGGCCTTCCGTGCCGTCCTCGCCGACTGGGATCACTCCGAGCCGCACCGCCGGCGGTAGGTCCCGGCGGCCGATCGAGGCCCCCGCCTCCGCCTGACGTCGGCCCCGGCCGTCTCGGCCGAGAGGCGCGGAACCCCGGGGTGTCAGCGGCGGGCGGGCCCGGGCGAGGTCGCTTCGATGAGTAGCCCGCCGAGCATGGACAGGTTCTTCGCGTACTGGAGGGTGTGGCGCTGCGCGCCGACGGCTCCTGCTCGCTCCAGAAAACGTGCCCGACGAGCGTCGGAGCAGGCTGGCGATCAGGCCGATCCACGCCGGGTGGGGAGGATGCCCGGACATCCGCCGGTCTCCTAGGTGACCGCCGTCGACGCGACGGCGGACGGCCGCGTCAGCGCCGATCTTCTACACCTTCTTCTACACCACGGCCTGGTATTCCGTGGTACAACAGGTGGCAGACCGGTTCGACATTTCCGAGAAAGTCCTGCTCAGCGCCACTGCATGGTACGGGATTGTATGGAATGGGATGCTGATCTTCTGGCTCATAACCCGAAGGTCGCTGGTTCAAATCCAGCCCCCGCCACCAAGTAAACATGCAGAAAGGCCCCACTTTCCGGAGTGGGGCCTTTCTGCTGTTCGGGGCGCGTCTACCGGGTCGGGGCGGCGATGACCCGCTGAGCTGACGGTCTGCTGGTTCAGCTACGAGCGGTCGCCCAGCCCTCGCTCGCGTGCTTCGTACCAGGACCAGGCGTCGTAGGGATCGGTGCGGGCGAGCTCGTGGTACTGGATGCTCAGGCTCACGGCGAGCGTTCGGCGCGGAGCTCCTCGAGCCCCTCGAGCACTTCGTCACGGCTGACGGCACGGGCGTCGCCAGACTCGAGCTGGCCCACTCGCCGCGCGGTCTCCTCCGACCACAGGCGCTCGACGTCCTCCTCGGCCGCTTGATCGTCGTCGAGACTGGCCAGGAGGCCCGAGGCCGGCTTGGCCCGGTCAGCGGGCGATAGAGCGAGCGCCTGCTCCAAGAGCACCTCGGGTGCGAGCGACATGGAGCCATGGCACCGATCAAGACGAACCCCCGTCGGGCTGCCGACGCCGGCCGCGCGCCCTGTGAGCGGGCCCTGGGCACCCCGCTAGTTCGCACATCTGGGATTGGATTGACGGTGCTTGGCCAGGAGAGGGCTCCACGCCTTGCGGTCACGCTGGAGACGTGCGGGGCCACTCGCCGAAGAGAAGCATGCACACCGCGTCGGCGTGGGCGGTGATCACCTCATCAGAATGTGGGTCGAGTCCGGTGAGGCGTTCGCACTCAGGTCCGAGGACGAACATCGTCGGCCCGGCCCCAGTGAGGATG